>JAHDCJ010000052.1 GCA_020629935.1 Saprospiraceae bacterium
GGATTCAAGTGGTGTTTAGTGCGATGGCTTGGCCATCGGGAAGGGAGGGAGGAAGGAGGGAAAGGATTCAAGTGGTGTTTGGTGCGATGGCTTGGCCATCGGGAAGGGAGGGAGGAATTAAGTTTTATTGAATTTTAGGGGCTTAGGTCGGTGGTTTCTTTATTTATGATTAAATTTGTGGTGAATAAAAAGAAATATACTTATGAAATTGAATTTGGATATTGCGGTGGCCAGCAAAACAGAATGGATTGATGCGGTAATGAAAGACTTTGATGCATTTTTACAAGACCATCTTGATTGTGAGCGAAAAGCTTCTGCGATGGCGATGAGTTTTATTGCTAAATATCCTGATCGCAAGGAAATTATTCCTGAGCTTATTGAGACGGCCGTGGAGGAATTAGAGCATTTTCAGCAAGTATATCAATTGATGGAAAAAAGAAATGTGCCTATGCCCGCTTCGATGGGTAAAGATCATTATGTAGCCGCACTAATCAAACTTTGTCGATCAGATAGGGAACAACGATTTATTGATCGGATGTTAATTGCTTCTGTAGTAGAGACTCGGGGGGCAGAGCGTTTTCGATTAGTAGCAGAAGCATTAGAAGATAAAGAACTGCAACGTTTTTATAAAATGCTTTGGGTTTCAGAAGCGAAGCATGGACATATCTTTGTGAAGATGCTTTTAAATTATTTTTCTGAAGAAGAAGTATATCCTCGGTTAGAATATTTCATAGAAGAAGAAGGAAAAATAATTGATGCGCTTCCCATTAGACCTGCACTCCATTAGCAGGAATATTTTTTCCATAGAATGACCAAGATTGCGTTCGATCTTTTTTTCGAAAATACAAGAGCAATGCTTCTGCATTCATAGATTTAGTCTCTTCTATACTTTCCTTAGCAATAAATAATTGTGCGGCTTCTTCAATGGGCAAATCAGGGAAAAAATGATCTCTGGCATAATGTGTAAACTTCATGACTTTAAACGCATTAAACCAGCTATAAAAACGTTGGATGAACATCGCTTTATTCGTCGTATGAGTTTTAATTTCTAGCCACCTCTCCCCTATTTTTTGTGCTTTAAAAAACTGTTGAATACTCAGGTGAAACTGAGATAAATGAAGCATCACTTCCTCTTCACTTTTCATCTCATATAGGGATTCAATAGACGCACAAAAAGGAAATAACTCATCAAAAATCGCAGGATGGTAAGTTTTATAAGCACCGTCATTTTCAGTTATAATTTCGTTGACTGCTTTACCTGTACCAAAGGGTACACGATCAGAGGCTCTTGGAGAAGGTATAAGTCGAGTAGTCATGCATTCTGACAACTTTCCTATGCTAGAAAACTTATGTAAAAAATAAAAATCTTCTCCTGCCTTGCGCTTATTCATTCCACCTTGTTGTTGATAGGCATCACAGCGTACAGCCATACTAGAACCAATCGTTTGCCAAGCATTGGGATAACCTGCTAATCGCAACACATTGACATAATACCGAAGATGGATCTCATAGGCAATAATCGCTTGATAAATGCTCGGACTAAAATCTTTTCCTTTTATTGGATGTTCATAATAAATACTAACCGCTTGAGTTTTTGGGTGATTTTGAAAGTGATCATATATCGCTTGCAAATAATTAGTATCGCATAAGGAATCTGCATCATAACATAAAATAGGCGCACTCGTATTTCCAACTTGGACTAACCTCCGTGTAGCTTCATCCATTCCTATTTTGCGCGCTAAACCCACACCAGCCGATTTCTTAGGCAAATTGTTCATAAATAATGGAAAAAATCGAATACCCTCTATACTATTTCCCTCCTTCCATACGTTAATATCTGATAGCGTTTTTTCATTTTGTTGCTCAATAGATTCTGATACCGTTTCCGACTGATTAATCACAATAATGACCTCTACTGCACAAGGAATAGGAGTACAATTCTTTAACGCTTCTAAAGAGGGAATAATATCCGGTTCATTAAAACAAGGTATAACGACTGTCAAACCCAAGTCATAAGAAGGGGGCTCGGAAATTAAAGCAGGAAAAAGGCTCGATTTTTGGATATAAGTAGTCATGTTGATGCAAGTTAATCGCTATTTTACTTTTGTCCAATGACATTTTTAAAAATATTGAATTATCTTTAGACATTCAGATGATATTTTTAGTGTATATTTATGCTAAATTATACTTTCGTTTCCAAATAAAAATTTTAAAATTCAACCTATGCTTGGTCACATCCTAAAATTCGGACTATTTTGCCTTTTTACTTTATGCTCTTATCAAACGGCTTTTGCCCAATGTGTTAAAGGAGATTGTAAAAATGGAGAAGGCGTACTCGTTTATGATAGTGGAACACGATATGAAGGGAAATTCTTAGACGGTCAACCTTATGGTAAAGGCGTTATGTATTATGCCAATGGCAACAAATATGAAGGCCAATTTAAAGTATTTCCCAAAGGAGAAGGTACATTCTACTATGCCGATGGTACCAAACAAAGTGGCGTCTGGGATAAAAATACATTGGTAAAAGATTTAAATTGCATCAAAGGAGATTGTAAAGATGGGCAAGGAACTTACGAGTTTCCTAACGGCGATACTTATGAAGGCGAATGGGCCAATGGCAAACGTTCTGGCCTAGGTATTATGCGCTTTGCTAACGGTAGCAAATATGTTGGTGATTTCCATAATGATGAATACGGAGGGGAAGGTACCTTATATCAAACAGATGGTACCGAACTAACGGGTATGTGGAGAAGCGGTGAGCTAGTTACTGATTTTGATAGCCGCGGTGATCGTGACCTCGTTAAAGAAGAAAATGAAATTGCCAATGATCTCAATCCCAAAGGAGGATCTGAGCTTCCTGAAAATGTAGTAACCAATCCTACCGTAGATGAAGTAAAAGCAGAATTAGAAGAAATCGAAATTAATCCAGATAACATGAAAGTTTGGGCCGTTATTGTAGGGGTATCTGACTATAACGCTATGCCTAAATTAAATTATACTGATGATGATGCTTATCAAGTTTATGCATTCTTAAAAAGCCCAGAAGGAGGCGCTTTACCTGATGAACAAGTGCGCGTATTAATTGATGCAAGTGCCACTAGAGATCGAATCGAAGAAACCATGAGAGAGACCTTTAGTAAAGCTGGAGAAAATGATGTTATCTTTCTCTATTTCTCTGGACATGGTTTAAAAGGTGCGTTCCTTCCTATTGATTATACAGGAAAGAAAAATAAACTACACCACGCATCTATTCGACAAATCTTAGATGAAAGTCCTGCTAAATTTAAAATTTGCATTGCTGATGCTTGTCACTCTGGAAGTTTAGCTAGCGCTCGAAGTATGAAGTCCGTAGCTATGACTTTAAAAAACTATTATGATGCTTTTTCTACTGCAAAAGCTGGAACTGCTTTATTGCTTTCGTCTAAGTCAGAAGAAATATCTTTAGAATCTAATGGTTTACGACAAGGAATTTTTAGCCACTTCCTAATTCGTGGTTTAAAAGGAGAAGCAGATGTAGATCAAAATAAAATTGTAACAATTAAAGAGTTACACACTTATGTTTCTGCACAGGTAAATGAATTTACTGCGGAATACCAAACTCCTGTGATTCAAGGAGATTATGATAATAAAATGCCTGTTGGCGTTGTGCGCTATTAGGCCCAAACAATAATCTACAAAGCCCGAATCTAAATTAGATTCGGGCTTTTTTTATGCCCTTGTTTTAAAAATAATCTTACGATTTACAGGCAACTTCTATGTTACTATTTCGGTTTTATTCGTTAGGTAAAAAATAATAAACCAATGAATAGATACCAATCCCTTCTATGGATACTGCTTTGTATTTTTACTAGCGAAATAGGAATCAGTCAAAACCTAGTGCCTAATCCTTCTTTCGAAGAAACACATGGATACATTCGAGAAAATAAAAATAATGCGTACATATACGAACCCCGTACAGGTTATCAACCCTTTCTTTTCAATCTTGGGCATTGGAAATCAGGTAATATAAATACGCCTGATCTTCGTATCCTTTCTCCTAAACACTATGATATTTGTACTACCAAATATAAAGATTGTGACTACCCACATTCTGGAAGTAAATCAGTGGGAATTATTACCTACATGAAAAATAGAGATACCGAAACGTATCGTGAATATATGGTGGTTAAACTAAAAAAGCCACTGCGACCTAATGTAGAAACATATATCGAATTTTGGACCTCTAAAGAACGAGATGCTAAATTGATTTCCAATAATCTAGGTTGTTATTTTTCTAAAAAAGCCATCTATGCAGACATTCAAGAAAACCTAGAAGTAACGCCCCAATTCAACCATAAAACACTCATCAATAAACAAAAGAATCAATGGGTCAAAATTGAAGGTACCTTTACGCCAGAAGAAGCTTTTGAGTTTTTAACTATTGGAAATTTTTATTCCAATCAAGAAACCCAATTTGAAAAATGTAACCATTTTACTTCTTATGGTTCTATTCATCCTTATGCCTATTATTTTATTGATGATGTTCGAGTATGGCAGAAAGGAGATGTTCCAGAAACAAAACCAATCCCCCAAAAAGAACACCTCGTATTTAATCAAGTAGAAGTCCATTCTAATGAACCCATTATATTAGAAAACATTGGTTTCGAATTCGATCAGGCTACCCTACTCGCCGCTTCTCAAAATGAATTAAATGAACTTCATCGTTTATTAGTTCAACATCCCAATCTACAAATCACCATTCATGGGCATACCGATAATCAAGGCGATGAATTCTATAATTTAAATCTTTCTCAAGACCGTGCACAAGCCGTATTCAATTACCTTAACCTGAAAGGTATAGCTGCCAATAGAATGCAGTATCAAGGCTTTGGAGAACAAAAACCAATTGCAAGTAATGCAGATGCACTAGGAAGGAGTAAAAATCGGAGAGTAGAATTTATTGTCAGATAAAGAGGAATAAGATATTTCTAAGAAAGCTTCCATACGATAAGTCATTCACCAAAAGATCACCCATTTAAAACGATAAGTCATTACAAAATAAAAAGCCCGAATCTAAGTTAGATTCGGGCTTTTATATTTTTTTGAAAAAGAAAAATGATTACTAGTTTCCTTTTAATTTTTCAATTTCTGCTTCTAATAAAGCTTTCTCTTTTTGTAATTGCTTGATTTTTTCATCAATGCCATTACGCTTAGCTTCTAAATCAGAAACGGAAGGCTTAGCCATTGCATCTGTCGTAGAGAAGTTAAATTCTACATCAAATGAATCGAAGAAAGGATCTCCTTTCGCAGCAAGACCTCGCTCAGCTAATTCACGATTTACTCCACGTTCTACAGAAATGTCTGTTAATCCACCATCTAAAGATTTAGAGTTAACGGAAGTATATTCAGGAACGAAAAGAAGAATTTTTACATCTTCTTCTAATTTTTGTCCTTTAAGAACAACTTCTTTTTTCAAACCTGGGATATCAAGAATGAATTTTTCTCCTTCTTTACGAGTAGAAATTTTGTAACGACCTGCAAGCATTAATTGCTCAAGGATTTTATCATTCGCGTTTTTAAGTTTTACGTCAACTAAAACTCGAACTTTAGATTCAGCCCATTCAACTGCTTCTACAGGATATTCTGTTTCGAAGGTAATGAATTGACTCGATTGGGCATCTACTGTTTTAACATATTTTTTACCACTTTCTTGGGCAAAAGCTAAAGCAGAAATACAAAAGGCTAGTGTGAAAACCAATAAATTTTTCATAATCACTGGGTTATTTTAAAATTTAAAAAAATGTTCTGTGCTAAAATTATACAAAAAATTGTACCATTTTTATTAAGACAAGACAATTTTACTAAAAATAGTCCATATTCTTTGTCATATCTTTCTCATAATCAATTTTTCATGACTATTATATTATAAAAATGCCAATATACTGACAAAGTACAACCTTTTAAGAACGAATGAATGGTCAGCAAAGTATCTCCTTTCTTAACTATTGCTTTAAAATGACAATTCCTAGGATCATTTTTTTGGGGCTTGCCCTATCGGGCCGGTCCTTTCCAGGCTCGGCATTCGCCTCGGTGCTGCGCACTTCGCTATCGCTCCCCTTCCAAGCACCTAAGCCAAAGTCTGTATTCCGTAATCACCAAAAGTGCTTAATCAAAGACCGCTACAATCACCCCATCAGATTCCGATTTTAAGTTGGGTACATTTAAACTTCGTCCATTAAATTTTAAGGTTATGGTTTCTCTAGGTGTAGTAGGAAAAAACAAATCTACTCCATTCAAAAAAGGAAAAGATCCAAATAAACCTACAGGGCCACCACTACTCACTCCATCCCCATCATCATAAAGAAAAAAGGCAATAGTCGTTTGATCCGCCGAAGCAAATTGAGGCGTCGATAATACCGTATCATTAATGGTTAATTCATCACGACCAGCAACCACAGCTTGTGAAGAAGTAAAAATAGTTACGGCACTTTCATCATCTGATTCAGGTACGCCAGAAAGCAAAATACCTGCAAGCGATGTGGGAGGAGGCAAGGTACGCAAATAGACTAAGGAGTTCGAACGTTGAAATCCTTCTCTATAATATACTACCGTTCGATCCGCTGCATTGGCTCCAACTACTTTAAACTCATAGGTTTGTCCTTTAGTCACTTCATAAGGTCCCCAATGGCCATTCGCATCGGAAGTGAACTCGTAGTCAGGTGTTTCCTTCATCCGTTCTCCTGTAGCTGCATCTACTGCAAAAATGCTTATAGTAGCTCCAGCATTAGGCACGTTTTCGCCTAAAGAAAGTGCCTTCCCCGAAATGATAATCCTTTCTTGTGGTCGGATGGTATTTCTTATTGGCGCCTTTCCATCAAATAAAAAATCATAGATCGCCGCAAAAGAGGCATCACTCGTAGCCACTTCATAATGATCTTCTCCTGTTAATTTCACATTAGTAGCTCCAGGTGTTTCTCCACCGATTACCGCAGTATCATCTTCCGACCAAAGATTTAACATCGGGACTTCTCCATTAGGTCCTGCACCTCCTGATTGTGGGTTTCCTGCAAGATGTACATACTTCCACACTTTCGCTGCTCGTGTTGCCTCAGACAAATAATTATAACCTAAACTACTTCCTGCGGAATGTCCCATAAGAATCACTTGACTGGCTCCTGTTTCTGCCAAGACCTGATCAATAAATGCGTCGAGAAGTGGTTCTTGTGCGGTGGCATTATCCAAAGTGTTCCAATCATAAGCAAAGAGTTTTTCATCACAAAACCGATTGGTACTTAAACGCATTAAATGACTTGCATAGGTATCTCCTGAAGCTAAAAATCCATGTACCATCACTACAGGTAATAAACTGGTATCACAAGGTAGTTCAAAAAAAACAGGGTCATTTTTTTTACATGAATAAATGGAAAAGGTAAAGCATAGAAGCACAAATAACATCGTGCTTTTGATCGTTAAGGATTTCATGTTTTTGTATTTAAAATGTAAAGTACTTATACTACGGTTATGTTTCCCTAGCATTTATTCAATAGATAAATTTGTTGTTTTCTGAAGGGTTCCTTTTTCGAGAATAATTTCGTACTCCCCTCGCTGAATGTAAAATGTCCCATTATCAGCTTCTTTAATTACAGTCAAGTCATCTACATCTTCTATTCCTTCATTTAAGTATTCGGTATATTCTTCCACCACATTCGCATCCACTTTCAAAGGATAGGATAAATAATTAATTCCCTTCGAAGCATCAATGGTTTCTGCATATAATTGAAGTCCGTTTTCTGTAACGACCACCATTTTTACAGCACCAGCCTCTTTAAGAAAAACTGGAATTTTCACAGAAGGTTCATTTGAAGGAATCCATTTACTCCAGCTGTTTCCCCAGCGAGAAGAAAATCGTTTGCTTTGGATAGGAAAAATATGGAACTGTTCGGCTAGAACGCTTTGATCCAATTTTTGTAATTCTTCCACATTAGCTAAATAAATCGATCGACCATGTGTACCAATAATGATATCCTTATCTCTAGGATGGATGACTAAATCATGTACTGGTGCATCAGGTAATCCTCCATTCATTCCCATAAAAGATTGACCTTTATTCAATGAAACATATAGGCCATTATCTGTTCCAACATACACCAAATTAGCATTAACTGGATCTTCCTTGATTACATTAACGGGTTCTTCTGGTAGATCTAAACCAATACGTTTCCATGTCTTGCCATAATCCTCAGATACATAAACATAACTTTGAAAATCATCCCAACGATAGCCATTTAAGGAGAGATAAACCCTTGACATTTTTTCTCTTGAAGCATATACTCTAGTCACCCACATATCTTTTGGAAGTCCTGCGGTAATCCGTTCCCAAGTGTATCCGCCATCTTTACTTACATGAACCAATCCATCATCACTACCAACATAGAGCAATCCAAACCTAAGAGGCGATTCATGAATAGTCGTTAAGGTTCCATAAGCTACATCGCCTTTTCTACCTCCTTGAGTTAAATCACCAGAGAGTGTTTCAAAGTCCTCCCCTTTCTGTAAAGAACGATGAAATTTATTGGAGCCCATGTATAATACATCTTGATTATGTACCGACAAATGTATGGGTGTTTGCCAATTGAATCGCAAAGGGCGTTCGCCCAATTTATGTCTTGGACCAATGGCTTCTTCTTCTCCTGTGGTTTTATTGATTCGATAATAATTTCCAAATTGAAATCCAGTGTATACTGTATTATTATCTCTAGAATCGATTTCAATTTGCATTCCATCTCCTCCCATTATTGACTTGTATGGATAATGTCCTGAATTATGCCATCGGTTTTCATTTCTATAATTTTTACTACCTGTCCAAACACCATTATCTTGTAATCCTCCATAGATGTTATAGGGTTTAGCCATATCTACATTGACCGAATAAAATTGTCCAACAGGCGGCGTGTTACACTTTACCCAAGCCGCTCCGTCATCATAAGAAATATTGACGCCACCATCATTTCCATTAATGATATGTTGATCTCTCTTTGGGTTTAACCATAAGGCATGATGATCTACATGGACATTGGGTTTTCCAATCGACTCAAATGTTTTTCCTCCGTCTTCTGATTTTAAAATGGGTACACCAAAGATGTAAATTTTATCCGGATTAAAAGGTGCCACTCTAATTTGACCAAAGTAATAACCATAAGAATAAAAAATATCATCTAGGTAATCCGAGTGTGTTTTTGTCCAAGATTTACCTTGGTTATCCGAACGATATACTTCCGCAGAAACTACAGGAGAATCAAACAGCAGCGAGTTCGCATCTTCTAGGTATTCGACTAAAGCAATAGGTTGGAGTTTACCCGATTTCATTTTTTCCAAAATACGCTCTACTTTAAAATCTTCTTCCTTTGGGTAATTATTACTTTTGATAAATGTAGCAATTTTTTCTTCCTCTAATTTCAAAAAAGAAGCAGCAGACATTGTTCTTAAATCATCTTTGGTTAATTGCTCTTTCCCCTCCTCTTCTTTTTCTTTGGGTCTTCTATTTTGATTATCTAATACCGCATAGACTACGGTTTTTCCATCTTTACTATAAATATCCAAACCGATACGGCCAATATTTTCTCCTTTAGGAAAACCATTTCCACTAACTAAGGTCCATTGTTCTCCTCCATCAATACTTTTATAAATACCAGTACCCATTCCTGCTTCTGTAAAATCCCAGGCTCTACGTGTGCGTTCCCACATTGCTGCATATAATTCATTTGGATTTTCTGGATGAATGATTAAATCCACTCCTCCACAATTTTCATTAACAAAAAGGGTTTGATTCCAAGTTTTTCCACCATCGGTTGTTTTGTAAATTCCTCGTTCTTTATTTGGTGAATATAAATGACCTAAGACCGCAACCCAAACCACCTCGGGATTTGTTGGGTGTAATATTATTCTTCCTATATGATGGCTTTCTGGAAGTCCTTTATAGATCCAAGTGGCGCCTCCATCTTTACTTTGATACATTCCCACGCCAGCATAAGAAGATCGACTCGAATTATTTTCCCCTGTACCTATCCAAATTATATTTTCTTTCCAATCTACTGCGATATCTCCAATGGTCAACACCGTTTGGTTATCAAAAATAGACTCGAAACTCGTACCATTATTTTTGGTATACCAAAGTCCACCCGAAGCATAAGCTGCATAAAATTCGGTAGGATCATCAGGGTTCACTGCAAGGTCCACAATCCGTCCACCCATAATCGAAGGACCTACCGACTTAAATTCGATTTGGGAAGCATATGATTGATCATTTAAGGCTTTTCTTTTTTCAAAACTAGCCAGACGATCTTTACTTGACGAAGCAGCAGGATCTTTTTGAGCTTGAAGTGAGGAGAAAATAAAAAGGCTAACAATACAAAGCAATACTTGTTTCATAATAGATATGGATTAAATAAATATGAGGAAGTTCTTTCTGTAAAAATAACAAAACCATCTACTAATCAAATCAATTAGTCGCAAAATCTATATTTGATATCTTCTCATTCAAAGATTGTAATTAGAGGTTACTAGACTTTTTCAAGGTATTGGAACGAAGTAAACGTTCAATGCTTTATTATTAATAATAAAAGCTGTAATTTTGTATTAGAATTCAATAATCATGGGAAAAAAGCTATACAATAAGGTAGATAAACGGGTGTTAAAAGAGAACCTAGCAGAAAGTAAGGAACCTAGAATTACTTTATCTTTTTATCAATACGCCCATATTCCAAATCCAATGGTCTTTCGTAATCATATGTATTCCACCCTAGAAGCCCTTGGTGTTTTTGGACGAATTTATGTAGCCAAAGAAGGAATCAATGGACAAATTAGTGTAGCAAAAAGCCAGTTTGAAGCATTCAAGCAATCATTAGATGAAGTCATCTTTTTGCAAGGAATAAGATTAAATATTGCGATAGAAGATGATGGAAAATCTTTTTACAAACTTATTATTAAGGTTAAAGAAAAGATTGTAGCTGATGGCTTAAACGATGAAAATTTTGATGTAACGGATAAAGGCATCCATTTAGGTGCGGAAGAATTTAATGCTTTAGCTGAAGATCCCAATACCATTATTGTAGATATGCGGAACCACTATGAAAGTGAAGTGGGCCATTTTAAAGACGCTTTTTGTCCAGATGTAGATACCTTTCGTGAAGCATTGAAAATAGTAGAAGACGAACTCGAAGATAAAAAAGATAAAAATATTGTGATGTATTGTACTGGTGGAATCCGTTGTGAAAAAGCGAGTGCCTATTACAAACACAAAGGATTTCAACATGTTTACCAACTCAATGGAGGTATTATTGAATATGCCCGACAAGTCAATCAAAAAGGTTTAGAGAATAAATATATTGGGAAAAATTTTGTTTTTGATGATCGACTAGGCGAGCGCATTTCAGAAGACATTATCAGTAAGTGCCATCAATGCGGAGATACTTGCGATAGTCATACCAATTGCGCCAATGATGCTTGTCATTTACTTTTTATCCAATGCACTTCTTGTGCTGAAAAAAATAAAGGATGTTGTTCTGATATTTGCGTGAAGTATGTTTCTTTACCAAAAGAAACACAAAAAGAACTTCGTATGGGTATTACTGATAGTACCAAAACGTATAGTAAAGCGAGAATTTCTCCCTTTCTTGAAAATAAAGCTTTACAAGAAAAGGTCAACAAACTTTATCAAGATATGATAGAGAAAGACACTTAAAAAAAAGGAGAAGATCAAATTTGATCTTCTCCTTTTTAGTTAAAATTATTTATAAGCCTATATTATTTATTCTTCTTCGCATAAGAATCTCTTAGCGTGGCTGTTAAATTAAACACTAAATGATCAGGTGTAGAATCAAGGTCTACGCAATAATATCCTTTACGCATAAATTGGACTTGCGTTCCTATTTCTGCATTTCCTAAACTGGGTTCCACTTTAGCGGTAATGACTTTTAAAGAATCTGGATTGATAAATTCTTTATAGTCTATTTCCTTATGTCCTGTTGGATTTTCATCTGTAAATAAACGATCATAGATACGTACTTCGGCATCTAAAGCATCTTTACAAGAAACCCAATGGATAGTTCCTTTAACTTTCAACCCTGAAGTGTCAGCACCCGATCGACTTTCTGGGAAATAAGTACAATGCAATTCGGTAATTTCTCCTGTACCTTCATCTTTCACAAAATCATCACACTGAATAATATACCCATTTTTCAATCGAACCATACGACCTGGTCCTAGCCGGAAAAATTTCTTAGGAGGATCTTCCATAAAATCTCCACGCTCAATAAAGAGTTCTCTACTAAAGGGCATTTCTCGGGTTCCCATACTTTCATCACCAGGATTATTGATGGCCGTCATTATTTCCGTTTGATCTTCTGGATAATTGGTCAATACTACTTTCAATGGATCAAGTACTGCCATTACCCGCGCAGTAGAAGCATTTAAATCTTCTCGTACACAATATTCCAACATGGATAAATCAATGATTTGTTCTCTTCTAGAGGTTCCTGCTTTTTCAATAAAATTACGAATAGACGCGGGCGTATATCCTCTTCTGCGCATACCGCTTAGTGTAGGCATTCTTGGATCATCCCAACCATTTACTGCACCAATCGCAATCAACTCTTTGAGTTTTCTTTTACTCGTAATCGTATAATTAACATTAAGACGAGAGAATTCAATTTGTTGTGGATGATGAATTTCAACTGCATCAATCAACCAATCATATAATGGACGATGCACTTCAAACTCTAAGGAACAAAGCGAATGCGTAATGCCTTCAATAGAATCCGAATATCCATGTGCAAAATCGTACATCGGATAAATGCACCAATCATCACCTGTTCGATGGTGTGTTGCTTTTTTAATTCGATACAAGACCGGATCACGTAAAATCCAGTTATCTGCATTCATATCAATTTTAGCTCGAAGGACACAAGTGCCATCAGCTAATTCTCCGCTTTTCATTTTTTCAAACCAGTCTAGATTTTCTTCTACACTGCGTTCCCGATAAACGCTATTTTTACCTGCTCGTTTTTCAACATCCATGGTTTCAGCCGAAGAATGATCCACATAAGCTTTTCCTTCACGAATAAGTTTTAATGCATTTTCATAAAATTGATCGAAATAATCTGAGGCAAAAAACAAGCGATCTTCCCAATCAAAGCCCAACCATTTTACGTCTTTTTGTATGGCTTCAACAAATTCGGTATCTTCTGTTACAGGATTGGTATCATCAAAACGGAGGTTGGTTTTTCCGCCATATTTTTGTGCAATTCCAAAGCTAATACAAATGGCTTTGGCGTGGCCAATATGCAAATATCCATTAGGTTCGGGAGGGAAACGGGTATGAACTACTTTATTAAATCGTCCACTCTCGTTATGCTCATCAATTATCCGTTCAATAAAATTGCTAGGATTATGCTTGTTCTCACTCATTTATGCTGGTTTAAATAATTCTTTTGTGAATTAGTAAATAACGAGCAAATTTAATAATAAGTTCCTAAAAGAAGGTGGTAAATGGCGACTTTCCTTATTGGGAAGCCATTACAAAGAGCAATCTCGTTCTGCAGTTTCTACAGGTGCCTGGTTGTAAAGCAATTTAATTTGATCTGCGGTTAAAGATTTATTATAGATTCGTACCTCATCCATTGCTCCAATAAGTGGGAAATATCGGTTAATTGGTTCCGTACTAGAATCAAGTACACAAGGACTAAAGCCCAAGGTGATTGGTGCGGCATTGGTAAAATCAATAATTTCAGAAAAAGGGCCATAATTTTTGATTACTTCTCCATTGAAATATACATTGAAATCCATTCCTGTTCGAACTAGACTTATATGCATCCAACGGGTAGCATCTACTACTGCATTTCTTGCGCGAAGTTGTCCATTAGCTTCTGCTAAATCCGTACGCACTCTTCCTGTAGGTTTTCCTCCGCAAGGTTGAAGATATTTAGATTCTAAAAAAGGTTGTTCGGTAGTACAGGTTTCTCTTTTTGCTAATAAAATTTGTTTCGTAGCGTGGGCATTAGTTTTATAATAAAATGTTATTGTAAAATCTTCTTTACCAACCACATCATTGACCACCCCATTTAGTTTAACATAGTCATCAAATCCATCAAAATACAAAGCGTTACCTACCACTCCACAACCACATTCTGGGTTACCAAATAAGGTGCCATCCGAACGACCTATTTCATCTTTCGCATCACAAGTTTCAAAAGTGTAATGAGCGACTAAGCCTCCATTCTGGGCAGCATCAAATGCGAGAAAGAAGAAAGCAGAGAAGAGTGCAAAGAAGATGATCTTTTTCATAAAAAAAATTAAATACTTAGAAAACGAGTAAGCTTATATAGCAATACAATCTAAAGATACACAATTCTTTAGGCTTTTATCCAATAATTTTTGGATAGACATAATAGTAGATTGAGACATAATGAAAACCAGCGCCCATCATGACAAAGATATGCCAGATGGCATGGTGGTAAGGTATTTTTTTATTCAAATAAAAATAAACGCCTACAAGATAAGATGCCCCTCCTAGAACCAAAAACCAAATTCCATTGCTTTCTATATGTGTAGTAATAGGATTAAAAAAGAAAAAGGCCGAACATCCCATGACTACATAAAAAACCACATCATATTTTTCATATTGTTGGAGATTATTTCGAATCAAAATTTTAAAAGCCATACCTAAAAAAGCTACACCCCATATAAAGACGAGAATGGTTTGTCCCCAATTGCCCCAAAGATTGACAAGGGTATACGGTGTAAAAGTTCCTGCAATCAAAAGGTATATCGCTAAATGATCTACAATACGTAAAATTCTTTTCAGGCGGACTTCTTTCACTCCGTGGTATATGGTAGAAGCAAATAAAGCAAAGAATAAGGTGAAGCTAAAGATTCCTATTCCAACTAGCATTCTATTTTGGCCAAACCCCATGGCTTTTTGAATAATTAAATATCCTGCTACAATGCTAACTATTGCACCAATTCCATGTGTCCAAGCATGTACAACCTCTTCGTGTCGAGTAAAGTCAGGGAGGTCGTTTATCTCATTTTCCTTCATTCTTTCAAGCTACAACTTTTATATAATGGAAGCCAGTTTATTTTATTTTTTTTCAAAAAAGCATAAAAAAAGCGCTCCGAAGAACGCTTTTTTAAAAAGTTGTTTAAAATTCTTTATTGTGCTATAATTCTTCCAGAAGCGGTTCCTTCTTCAAAAATTACTCGATACAAATAAACACCTGCGGCCAAACCATCTCGTTCTATTTTAAAGTTATCTGTTTGGAGATTTTGATAGCTACGAATGCTTTTCCCTGATAAATCCAAAATTTCTAAATCATAGGTTTTAGCAGAGGGATTATTCAATTTTAGTCTTGTATTTTTCTTAAATGGATTGGGTTCAAATTGAATTTCAAGTGCATCTACAAAAGCTGCATTCGCTGTAGATAAAGGTACTGAAACATCCACACAACCGTCTACAATATTAGTAACCACTTGTTCGTAATTCCCATTAACTACTTCTATGATTTGGTCAATACAAATCGTATCATTGGTGGTTCCCATATAATGAATTCGACATAAGGGTTGTGCCGTTATACTTCGGTCAACCAATGAATCTTGATAAGAAATACCAATCACCATTTCTCCTGCTACCGCACCTTGAGGATTAATAGGATAAGAAGTAGGATCTACCAAGTTTTCTACAGACTGAATCATTAAACCAGACATGGTAAATTGATAAGCTACAACTTCAGTCAATGGATTGATAATTCCTACATCTACATAGCCATCTGTAGTGTTTATATCTAATATGGTTAAATCAACCGATTCCGTAGAATTATAAATACCATCAGGAAAGTTACAATGATCGTGAGCGCCACCTCCATCATGTGCATGGGCTGCACCATAGTTTAAACAATTTGTCAATAATGCCGCATCGTAAACGGTAATTAAGTTATCTGCATTCAAATCGTTACATGGTGTAGGGCTAATATCCTCGCCTAAAATATCAGTAACATAACTTTGAGCATCTACCATTTCTTGTAAGGTATTTTGATTTAAATCTCCCATCAAAACCGTACCTGCACATTCTCCTGTACAATCGGGTTGTGCAGAACCATAGATTTCTCCTGCACAATCAACATAAGGATCACAATCCGTTTCTAAAGCAAAAACTAAACTCCCCGAAGAACGATCTAAAGAGATACAAACTTGCGCCCAGTTATTGGAAAAATCTACTTCCATTTGCCCTAAAGCATCAGGGGCATTATCCCAATTTACCCGAGTAACAAACGTATAGGTCCCATCTGCTACATCCGTCACATCAATCCATTGACATTCAAGTTCTGCCCAATATTCATCATAACAGCCTGCACTAATCCCCATATTTCCACATCCATATTGAGCGGAGCCCCACATACAACCTAAATCAATCACACAAAATCCATTTTTGAATCCAATGGGTAATTCGGTACCCATTTCATCATATAATATATACTCCGCATAACCATCGTAATGATTATGTCCATGACAATTATCATAGGTAAACTGGGAAGGATCATTCGTTGGAGATCCAATATAATAATCGGCCTCTCCTGTATTGTCAATCCTTGTAGAAAATCGAACAATATCGCGAACACCATAGCCATTAATACATCCTTCTTCAATCATACAATTATCCGTATTATCAATCGTTGATAAATAGATAGATGTTTCCAAAACATCTTGACGCATTACTAAATCTGGACCGTTTGGACAATTCGGATCACCTTGGTAAATGCATGAGCCATCAGAGATGGTAGCTACTGGATTATAATTACAAGCCATAGGATCCATACAACCTGAAACGGGTCCCACATAGGTTAAACTCCAATCTATTGGTCCGCTATTACAAGCTCCACTATCTTCACCAATTCGAATAATATAGGTTATCCCTTCTTCAAATAAAGCATTGATGTTCGCTTGATCACCACATCCTCCATTATCATTATCGTAGTAAATTGTTCCTGTATTAATATCACTAACAATGATACCAGAACAGGTATCATAAATCCAAATTTTGGTGTCACATGAAGCTAAATTACAGGTAGTAACCAAATACATACCTGAAGAAGGCGCAGTAAATTCATACCAATAATCTGTATTTGGAGCAGTATATGTCCCCAATCCTATTGCCGCTGCATCGCTACAAGTACTACCTGGAGGACAATTAAAAAAGGTCGTTTCTTCATTCCCAATGTCTCCTCCTGAAGCGACTATATTTCCTCCAATAACTACTTCATAACCTCCATTTCCATGACTACAACACATGCCATCACCAAAAGAATCCATCATAGAAAACGACGTACATAAATTAGAAGGGATACAAACGGTATCACTATACATCGTATTTTGCGAAGTATATTCTCCAGCATTTACCTCTGCATAAACGGAACCATCCGCAGGATTTGTCAGTTGCCAGCTTGATTCTTGTGGAAAGTTATCTGTGGTAATATTGATAATTACCTGATCTTCATTAAAACCACAGGCTTGGCTAAAAGCCCAAGAAATAGAACCAATCAGACATAAACTAAGGATATAAAAATGTTTCATAATAAGGGTGTTTTGGTGTTCGAATGTGTTTAATCGATTTTTAAAACTTGGCGACTTACTTCTCCATCTTTTGTTTTTAAGCGGATAAAATACATGCCTGCTGCTGCGGCTTGAATATCTACAGGAAGGGTAAAGGTTGTCCCTTCTAAATTCCATTTCCGAATTTCTTGTCCTAGTGGATTAATTACTGATAATTCGAATGATTCAAAAGTATTAAACATCAAGTCTATATTAAATAATCCATTAGATGGATTTGGATATAATCTGAATTGATCTAAAGATGCCAAATCACTAACACCTGTAAACATGCCTACTTGCACGGTTCCCATTATACTACAACCATTCGCATCGGTGACTTCTACCGTATATGTTCCAGGTGCTAAACCATTTGCCACTTGAGTCATTTGTCCATCGCTCCATTCATATGAATATGGAGGAACTCCGCCATTAGGTATTGCTGAAGCCGTTCCATCTGTTCCATCAGAAGGCGTAGAAGTCGTGCCTACGGTCAGCACTGTTGGTTCCGAAATCACGGCAGTGACTACGGCCACACATCCACCTGCATCAGACACGATGACGGTATAACTTCCCGCAGGTAAATTATCCACATCTTCTGTAGTGATTCCACTTCCCCAATCATAAGTAAATGGAGCCGTTCCTCCAGTAACATTCAAGTCAATGGTACCATCTGTAGCCCCAGTACAAGAAATATTGGTTTGGGTAGTAGACAAGGTAGGACCATTATTTACACTATTGACTAAAGCAGATTGTACTTCTGAACAACCATTGGCATCGGTCACGGTTACTGTATAAGTTCCAGTGCTTAATCCTCCAATCGAAGGTAAGGTTTCGCCTGTATTCCATAGATAGGTATAAGGCGCAGTGCCATTGATTACAACGGCTGAAGCAGATGAACCAGACACACTACAATTTGATTCTGTGGCTTGAATGTTTACCACTACAGATCCAGCATCTCCTACGGTCACACTTTCTACAGCAGTACATCCAACAGCATCTGTAATTGTAGCAGAATACGTTCCTACATCAAGTCCATTGGCTACTTGAGTGGTTTGGTTACCTGCTGCTGCATCCCATAAATAGCTATAAGGTGCTGTACCTGTTAAAACAGAAGCCGTTGCTGTTCCATTGGCTTGTCCACAGTTTGCATCGGTAGAACTTAGTGCAATATTTATAGAACCGCTTGCTGTAACAGGTACATCGATTGCGGTTTGACAACCATTGGCATCTGTTACGACTACCATATAATTTCCAACGCCTAAATTAATAGCGGTTTGGGTGGTTTGACTTCCAGTAACAGCATCCCATAAATAAGAATATGGAGCAGTACCTCCAAGCGCAGAAACCGTTGCTGTTCCATCAAAAGAACCACAATTAGAATCTGTGCTGCTTGTTTGCAGATTGAGATTATCTGTATCTAAACCTACAGTTACCATTTGTACTTGGGCGCAAGCCACTCCATCCGTTACCGTTACAAAATAATCACCTGTAGGTAAGTTATTTGCGGTTGCAGTAGTTTGATTACCTGCCGCAGCATCCCATTGATAAGTGTATGGAGGTGTTCCAGTAGTAACAGTTACAGAGGCTGTTCCAGTACTTGAAGTACATAAAGCATTCGTTGCATTACTTGTAAAGCTTAGTCCTCCTCCATTTCCTACGGTGGTAGAGATATTATTCACACAACCATTCGCATCGGATATTGTTGCAGTGTAAACACCTGGAGCTAAATTAATAGCTGTTGCTGTAGTTTGGTTTCCTGTCGCAGCATCCCATTGATAAGAAAAAGGAGCTGTTCCTCCCGTAACAGTAATCGAAGCAGATCCGTCATTATTACTACAATTGGAGGGTATGTTTGTTGCAGAACTATTTAGTGTTCCATTAGAAGCGGTTATATTTACTGTGATCACATCAGCACAACCTAAATTATCGGTGACCGTCACATTATAAGCTCCAGCAGCTAAACCTGTAGCTGTCTGTGCGATTTGATTTCCTGCACTTCCATCCCATTGAAAAGAGAAGGGAGGATTTGCTCCTGTTGGTACAAGTGAAGCTATACCATCACTAGCCGAACAAGTAGCGTCTACGGTACTTGGGGTTACATTTATTGCGCAAGTATTTACTATAAAGTGTGCAATAATCGTATCTGGTCCGAGTAATTCAAAATCTACATTCGTATCCGTTAAATTTGGATTCAATGTCGAATTTACGGGCTCCCAATAATCAAAGGCATTGATACCACTTGGTAATGCCGTTAAGTCAACTGATATTCCGCTAAAATAATCGGCTTCATATGGATAATTTAAAGGAACTAAAGTATTCACTTGTACGTCTCCTGATAATGGAGGATCTACAATCACCACTAAAGGATAAGGACCTTCTACTTCGTAACAACCTTCAATTCCATTATCAATAACCGTACATCTTGTATTAATAAAATCTCTTAAATCTTGTACCGCATTTTCCCAACCATTCATAGAGCCACCCCATCGTCCAATATGGCGAGTCATTTCGGGTTGAATTCGGTTGATCATACTATCTAAAAGACCTTCCATAAATTCACAAGTGAAGTAGGTATTATTTAAGTCGGCATAACGATTAATGTACAAAGCAAAGAAATCTTCATTTTCTAAAAGGGAGGTCAACATTTGAGTATGACCTTCAGGATCATCAATATCAGGAGATTCATTATTACATGGGTCTGAAGTTGGAGAATCATCGGGTACTCCAGTATAATTGATGTAATGTCCAAAAGTAGCATCTAAATCCCAAAGGGTATAGCGCCATTTTCTCACATGAGGATCACCAAGTGGGTCCGTTGCTCTCCACCAAGCAGTATTCCAACTTAACCAATCTTTACTTACCACATGGGTATTTAAAATCATATAATCTATTAAGCTTAACAGATTAAATTGATTTTCTACATTGGCATAATTGATCGGATCAGACATATCATTATTTATGATAAAATTGTATAGCGTATTCCAATCCGTCAGTGCTTGGTTTCCTCCATACTCTGCCCAAGTTCCTCCCCAGGTTTTGATGTATTGAATATATTCTTCTTCATGGTTATAATAGTATTCAATATAATCATCATCATCTACTTTTTCTCTAAACTCATATATTCCCCAGTATTCACCGTTCTTATATAACACACAAGGTTCATAGGAACGCTCATCCATATCAAGGCCAGCTAATTGGGATAATACATGCACATAGCCATCTCTCACATGTGCTCCATTTTCGAATGGGTAATTATCATTTGCCGCAGCCTTTAAAATAATCCGTTGATATCGATCTCTGGTGGTGACATCAAACATGTCAAATAGATCATTTTTAATCGCATAATCATCACCAAATTGATCTCTGGTGATATAGTCAATTCCTCGTTGGTCATAAGCCCATGAATCATTACCATGTTTATTATATTCACCCGTTGCATCGGCTACTCGATCTCCTGTTTCATCAAAAACCTCTATATAGCCCCACGGTTCTAAAGAGTTATCTCCTCCTAATAAAGGATTTAAACCTTCACCTGAAATAGAGACCACTTTCATGTTATGATTTTCATTAATAAAAAAGGTACTATAATCAATAAAACTTGGTGGATAATCCGGATCATTACTATAGGCAATTGCTTTTACTGAAGACGTATTGGGTAGCATAAAAGGACCTGTATATAAGGCTGAACCATTATCTGGTTCGCTACCGTCCGTGGTGTAATAAATCGTCAAATTAGGATCTATTGTACTCAAACTAATTTGCACAGGGCCTGCATAAAATCCTGCAGTCGGACTAATTGTAGGTCGCTCTGCATAATTTATCTTAGGGTTTGTATTCGAGGTACCAATCGTTGGGTTTAAAAATAAACTCCATGTACTTCCACCATCCGTGGTTCTTCCCCAAGAGTCATTGACTTGATTTGATTCATCAATATTATGAAAGTCGATAATTGTTCCACTTGGATCAGAAAAGACTATTGCTTCAATGGGTTGAGTTTGAGTGATTTTAAAATTCGTATGAATATAACCAAAGGAATTATCATCTAAACCTGAAGCCAAGACTAATAAATGACCATTGGCAGGAATGGTGGTCCCCGCAGGAAAAGTCCACTTCATCGGATTAGCTGTACGATCACTCAAATGATATCCAGATAAATCTACAGAAGATCCACTCGTATTGTACAATTCTATCCAATCCGAATGTAGTTCATTATCTTCATCTCCACCACCAAAACCTCCTCCAGTAGGTGGGTTGGGATCAAAATCAAAAAGATCATAATTGGCTGCTGAAAACTCATTGATAACTACTTGGGCTGAAGTAGAACATACATAAACCACTCCCAATAGAAGGGTAAGTAAAAGTTTAATTTTTTGCATGATATTCGTTTAGCCCAAAAGGCAAATTGTCCTTTTAAGGCAAGGTTAAAAATTATACGAAATAGGAATTTTAAATTCGTTAGGGAAGAAGAAAAAAACTTTGGGATTTATTTCTTTAGCTAAAATTACAGCTTTTAAATTAAAAAAAGTAGTCGTTTTTTGTCTATTCAAGGCTTTTTTGTCATTCCTATGTAAGAAAGAAGTTTTGGAATTTTATTTTTTTGATAAAAAACAATGCAAGCATTGAAATAATCCTTGTCTTTTTTTTTACCTTGTAGGTCTTCTTTCTTACTTTATCATAGACCCAATTTATGAATGATTCCCCTATTTTGTCCTATAAACGTTTTAAACCTTCTGAAGCATTTGATGCCATCATAATTGGTTCTGGACTTGGAAGCTTAACGACTGCCGCCATGCTTTCTAAAGAGGGTAAAAAGGTTTTAGTTTTAGAACAACATTACCAAGCTGGTGGTTATACTCAAATATTTAAGCGCCGTGGATATGAGTGGGATGTAGGTATTCATTATGTAGGAGAAACTCATCGTCCTTATACATTCATTAGTAAATTATTTAATTATATCACCAATCATCAGTTGAAGTGGTCTTACATGGGTGAGGTATATGATAAAATTTATTTTGGAGAAGAATTATTTGAATTGCGCGCAGGGAAAGATAACTTCATTGAACAGATGAAAATCTATTTCCCTGACCTTAAAGATCAGCAAGCTATTGATCAATATGTAGAGTTAGTTTATGCTGCGGCTAGATCTGCGGGTTCTTTTATTGCTGAAAAAGCACTTCCTTCCTCTGCCGCTTTTCTTATGGGCAATTCGTTAAGAAAAAAAGCATTGACCTATACTCAAAAGAGCACTTTATCGGTATTAAAATCTTTAACGAATAACCCTAAACTTATTGGGGTACTCTGTGGTCAATATGGAGATTACGGTCTTCCTCCTGCCCAAAGCAGTTTTTTCATGCATGCCGTTTTAGTAAAGCATTATATGAACGGAGGTAACTTCCCTATTGGTGGTTCTTCTCAAGTGGTAGAAACCATTGCCCCAGTCATTGCTGAAAGCGGAGGGAAAATATTAACACTTGCTAAAGTAGAAAATATTATCATCCATAAAAATAAAGCAGTAGGTGTACGGATGGAAGATGGCGTAGAAATTAATGCCCCAATTATTGTAAGTGGTGCTGGTGTAATGAATACCTATAAATCCCTCTTACCTTCTGAGACACAAGATAAACATCAATTGATTACCAAAAGTAAGCAAGTAAAGCCTTCGGTATCTCATGTATGTTTGTATACTGGTTTTGAACAATCAACGTCCGATTTAGAATTAAAGAAGCCAAACTATTGGATTTATCCTGAAGGAAAATATGATCACGATCAATTGGTCGCTGACTTTAACAACAACCCAGAAAATGACTTACCTGTTGTTTATCTTTCGTTTCCTTCTGCAAAAGATCCCGATTGGGACAATCGTTATCCAAACAAGTCGACTATTGATATCATTACGATGGCCCCTTATGCATGGTTTGCAAAATGGGAAGATACCCGATGGAAAAAACGGGGAAATGAATATGAAGAAAAGAAGGCTTATTTTAGTGAGCGCTTACTCAACACCATGTATCAATATTTACCACAATTGAAAGGAAAGGTGGATTATCATGAGCTTTCCACGCCTTTAAGCAATCGACATTTTTGTAATTATGCACAAGGTGAAATCTATGGTATCGATCATACGCCTAAACGGTTCGATCAACGTTTTCTTAAAGCGACTTCCCCCATCAAAAATTTATTTCTTACAGGACAAGATATTGTAACTGTAGGCATTGGAGCCGCATTAGCTTCTGGGGCAGTTACCGCTTCAGCTATTCTAAAAAAAGATTTAACTAAAAAAATTAGAAATCTATAATATGACACATCAAAAATACCCCAAACTTTTAAGCCCTTTAGACCTTGGTTTTACCACACTAAAAAATCGAGTATTAATGGGATCAATGCATACGGGTTTGGAAGAAGCCGACGGAACAATGACGAAAATGGCCGCTTATTTTGCGGAACGAGCAAAAGGACAAGTCGGCTTAATTGTTACTGGAGGAATAGCTCCAAATCGAGCGGGATGGGTAAAACCTTTTTCAGCCAAATTAACAACAAAAAAAGAGGCGGAAAAACATAAAAAAGTAACAGATGCCGTACATCAAGCAGGAGGAAAAATTGCAATGCAAATCCTGCACTCTGGTCGTTATGGTTATCATCCATTCTTAGTTTCTCCTTCAAAAGCGAAATCGCCAATTACTCCTTTTAAACCTTGGGTATTGAAACCCAAAAAGATAGAACAAACCATTGATGATTTTGTAAACTGTGCATCTCTTGCTCAATATGCAGGTTATGATGGCGTAGAGATTATGGGTTCAGAGGGTTATTTAATCAATCAATTTATCGCTTCAAGAACCAATGATCGTAAGGATCAATGGGGAGGAAGTTATGAAAATAGAATTCGTCTACCTATTGAAATCGTACGACGAACTAGAGAGAAAGTCGGTGAAAATTTCATTATTATTTTTCGCTTATCTATGCTTGATTTAGTCAAAGGGGGAAGTAGTTGGGATGAAATTGTTTTACTTGCCAAAAAAGTAGAAGAGGCTGGAGCCACCATTATCAATACTGGAATTGGATGGCATGAAGCACGTGTTCCTACTATTGCTACTATGGTACCTCGTGGAGCGTTTTCTTGGGTGACCGCACGACTAAAAGGCGAAGTCAAAATTCCTTTAGTAACTACTAATCGGATTAATATGCCTGAAGTTGCGGAAGGTATATTAGCAGATGATCATGCGGATATGGTTTCTATGGCACGTCCATTTTTAGCCGATCCTGATTTAGTATTGAAAGCCATGGAAGGTCGAGAAGATGAGATCAATACTTGTATAGGTTGTAACCAAGCTTGTTTAGATCATATCTTTAAAAACAAACGTGCAAGTTGCTTAGTCAATCCTAGGGCATGTTTTGAAACGGAGTTAAATTATTTGCCTACAAAAGAAAAGAAAAAATTAGCGGTGGTGGGTGCAGGCCCTGCCGGTTTAGCCTTCGCTACAGTAGCTGCCGAACGCGGTCATGACGTCACCTTATTTGAAGCAAGTAATGAAATTGGAGGTCAATTTAATATGGCCAAACGCGTACCAGGGAAAGAAGAATTTTATGAAACGCTTCGTTACTTTAAAAGAAAGATAGAATTGACTGGCGTCAATCTTCAACTCAATACAAGAGTTGATAGTGACCAGTTGATAAAAGGAATGTTTGATGAAGTGATTTTAGCCACGGGTGTTTCTCCAAGACAACTTAATATTGAAGGTATAGATCATCCTAAAACGCTAACTTATATTGATGTACTCTTACATCAAAAACCTGTAGGCAAACGGGTAGCTATTATTGGTTCTGGTGGTATTGGTTTTGATATGGCAGAATACTTAGCGCATGAGGGAGAATCTCCAAGTCAAAACATTGAAATGTTTATGAAGGAATGGGGCGTAGATATGAACTTTGAACATGCTGGTGGAATTGCAGGCGATGTTTTTGGTGAAGTCCACTCGGCAAGAGAAATTTATTTAATGCAACGGTCTTCGGGCAAACACGGTGGAGGATTAGGTAAAACAACGGGATGGATTCATCGATCAAGTTTGAAAAAACGAAAGGTAAAAATGCTTGGTAATTTACAATATAAAAAGATTGATGACCAAGGCCTTCATATTGAAAAAGGAGGAAAAATAGAAGTCTTGGAAGTAGACAATATTATCATTTGTGCAGGACAAGTACCTCTTCGTGAATTACAAGAATCTTTAACTGACAATGGTCAAAAAGTACATTTAATTGGGGGAGCTGATGAAGCCAAAGAATTAGATGCGAAAAGAGCAATAGATCAAGGAAGTCGTTTAGCGGCAAAAATTTAATCTGACATGAAAAATTTTAAAGATAAAGTGGCAGTAGTTACAGGAGCAGGTTCAGGAATGGGACGTCATCTAGCTATTCAACTCAGTCAAGCAGGTGCCCATTTGGCGCTGAATGATTATAATCCCGATACCTTAAGAGAAACGGAACAGCTTGTTCAATCTTCGGGTGTACAAGTGATGACCTCTGTTTTTGATACGTCAAAAAAAGACGCGGTTTATCAATTTGCAGATGAGGTAAAATCTAAATTTGGTCATGTAGATATTGTAATTAATAATGCGGGTGTTGGCTTAGGCAAAGTCAATGGAATGGATATCAAATACCAAGATTTTGAATGGGTAATGGATATTAATTTCTGGGGAATGGTTTATGGAACCAAAGCTTTTATTCCTTTATTAAAGGATCGTCCTGAAGCAAGTATTGTTCATTTATCTAGCCTCTTTGGTTTGGTAGGAATTCCATATCAAACGGCCTATTGCGCTTCTAAATTTGCGATCCGAGGATTTTCAGAATCATTGAGGGCAGAGATGATGGTCGAAGCGCCACATATTGTGATTACTTCGGTGCATCCTGGAGGAATTAATACTTCGATTGCTCAAAATTCAAAACTGCCATTAGGCGGAGATCCTGGTGAACATCGAAAGGCCAATAAGCAATTTCAGAAGTTGCTAAAAATGCCCCCTGAGCGAGCCGCAGAAATTATTTTGAATGGGATAAAGAAAAAGAAAACCCGTGTTTTAGTTGGCCGTGATGCGACAAGCTTTGATCGGATTGCTCGGTGGTTCCCCAATTTCTATTCTAAGATTGTAGTGAAGGCCGCTTTAAAACAATTAGAAAAAGAGAAGATGCGAAAACAAGCAAAAAATGGAGGGTAAACCAATTCCTAAAGTTTCTACTTTTGAAATTTTAAAAAGTTTGCGGGCTTTGATAAAGAACCCAATAACTGTTATTTCTGCTAATATAAAAAAGTACGGTTCCATCTATTATACCAAAACTTTTTTTGGAGATACTTATGTCGTTACTGATCCAGAAATCATACAACATATTTTACAAAAGAATCATAAAAATTATTATAAATCTGATGCCCAGAAAAAATTATTAGCCGATCAAATAGGCAATGGTTTATTGACCTCTGATGGGCCTTATTGGCTTAAACAACGACGACTTATTCAACCTGGTTTTCATCGCGAAAGATTAGTCAAGTTATTTGAGATTATGAAAGAAGAAACCCTTCTCTTTTTTTCGAATAAAAAAAAATATGAACAACCTGTATCACTGAATCAACTCATGATGCAATTGACCTTTAAGGTAGTTTCCAAATCTTTGTTTAGTGAAGGAATTACAGATCAAGAATTGGATCGAATTGGTTTTGTCATCAAAGAACTCCAAGAATATATCACCCAACAAGCGCGTCAGCCTTATCTCAATACTTGGTTGAAAATTACTGGGAAGAAAAAATATTATCGACAACTTTTAGAAGAAGCGGATGCCATTATGTTTCGCACTTTTGAAGAGCGAAAAGCAAGTCAGGCATCCTATGATGATCTATTGCAAATGCTCATGGATATTCGATATGAAGACACCGAAGAAGGAATGACCAAACAACAATTAAGAGATGAAGCGGTAATCCTTTTTGTAGCTGGACATGAGACTTCTGCTAATGCTTTGACATGGGCATTTCATTTATTGACTCAACATCCTCAAATAGCAAAAAAATTAAAGGCGGAAGTAGAGGAAGTTTTAGGTGATCGTCCAATTGAGTTTAATGATTTAGCTAAGCTGACCTATACTCGACAAGTGATTGATGAAACCATGCGTTTGTATCCGCCTGCTTGGGTTATTGATCGGAAAGCCTTACAAGATGATGCCATCAATGGGTATCATATTCCTGCCAACAGTAACGTATTTTTGTACATATATGGGGTACATCATGATGCAAAGTGGTGGGCTGATCCAGAGACCTTTGATCCTGATCGTTTTGAAAAAACGAAGGTAAAAGAACGGAAAAAATTTACTTATTTTCCTTTTGGTGGAGGCCCTAGGCTGTGCATTGGTTTTCAATTTGCATTGATGGAGATGCAAATTATTTTAGCGGAAGCTTTTAGGACTTTCGACATAGAAACATTGGTAAAGGAAGAAGTGGAGTTGAAGCCTATGGTTACGTTGGGGCCACGTATAGAAATTCCAACCCATTGGAAAATAAAAAACAGCCCCTAAAGGCTGTTTCTGACTGAGCAAGATATTTAAAAGTAGTCTTGAAGAAAGTCGCCTTGGGCGTTTTCTTCATTGTCATAAGAGTCTGATTTATTCAGTCCCTTTAAGTCGTCGTCGTTCATTTCCCACTCCTTATAATATTGCTTTTTATGCTTAGGCCGTTGTTTCGATTTTGGCGAAAGCTTTTTCTTTTTTCTTTTTTGTCGGCTGGGGTTTTCCATTTCATGGTCGTTCGGCATCATAGTATTTTAATTTATATGAATGAAAACATCCGTAATACGGATAGCATTATTTATCTCTTAAGATTTTCACTTCGATACTTTTAGTGGCATGAGGCACTAAACGCAATCGTTCTTTGTCAATCAATTTACCTGTTGCCATACAAATGCCATAGGTTTTATTTTCGATTCTTATCAAAGCGTTTCTTAGATATTTCACAAATTGTTGTTGACGTGCAGCGATACGGGTCATTTTTTCTAATTCTGCATTTTGAGAGCCGTGTTCCCAACTTCCTGCATTCATAGAATCGCCCTTTTCGTGCATATCTGTCATTTGTGATTGTACAAATTTTAGTTCTTGTTCTGCTTTCGACAATTTATCTAAAATCATTTCTTTAAACTCTTCCAGCTCTTCATCACTGTATCGATTGATAATATTGTTATTGTCCATGGTTAAATTGTATAAAATGTATTAAAATCTTTTAGGAATTTCCTGTCAAAGATATGATTCTTATACTCCTTATTCTTAGAAAATGTTTCACTGGAGAGAAAGGTTTTTATTTTGATAATGTGTTTAAAAAAGAGGTTCAAGGAATTATACATAGAAAATCGATGTTTATTCCTTGTTAGGTTCTTGTACTATACCTATTCAATTCCTTTTTTTGTTTAAATCATAAACCCTATCTTTGAACTCTATGTCCAAACAGGATCTCCCAATACTACCCAATTATACTGTTGACTTTGGTGAAGTAAAAGCAGCAGAAGCTGGTTATTTAGCCAAGCGAAGGGCTGTTAATAATATTTCTGAAGAAGAATTGGAAGAAGGGACTTGGGGGATTTGTTTTTCAAGTGGAGGCATTGGATCATCCATTCAATCCTTAGGATTAATTCGTAGTTTAATTAAAGAAAATTTTCTTCGACGAATTGACTATATGAGTTCGGTCTCTAGTGGGAGTTTGATTAGCGCTTGCTTATCTAGTTTACTCACTGATACCGACCAAAAAGAGGTAAAGTTTGATCATGACAAAGAAAATTCACCTTTTGTCATTCCTCAAGGTGCCCAACAAAAACCAGGAGAAGAACTTTCAGCGGTACAACAATTGAGTCATTTAAAACAGTATCGTTGTTTTGTCCCTGAATTTCATACCAATGCGAATTGGTGGAGTATGATTGGCGTTTGGTTTCAAGGTTATATTTTTGGTTTTCTTTCTATTCTAAGTTTATTATTTTTTGCGGTTGTTTTCCATGGTGCCCTTTTACAGTGGTTTTCTAATGGCCAGTTTCTAGACCATATGTTTTTACAGTACGAAAGCTTTAAAGGTCAAGCTTGGACTATTGGTATTTTAGGTTTATGGGCTGGAGGTATAGGAGATCTTTACGATCATCTTCGAGCAGCCTTATTCAATAGTTCTATTAGTCATTATATTGGTCTTATTATCGTAGGTATTCTTTATAGCATAGGCTATACTTTATATTTAAATTATCGATTAAAACCCAATACACATTCTAGTATTATCACTAAGAAAGCAGGTCGGTTTTTAGATCGGGGTTTAGTCTTTTTCTATATTGTTTTTATTGGTTTTGGTCTTTTGAAAAAAATAGGAATTGTCCAATTTTCTTCCTCTTCGGAAATGGATTTTTGGTTTATATTTTTCATGCCATTGGTGGTTGCTTTTGGGATGCTCGTTGGTAGTTATATGAGTGGATTCATATTTCATATGGCTAGAAGAGAGGCCTCTAATTTTGATGAGTTAAAAGATGCGATTCATTGGATGAACGGTGTCTCTATGATATTAGTTGCGGTATCTATAGCCTTTCCAATATTATATTTACTCTTGACATTAATTGGAGGTTGGGAAAGCTTTGGTTTGGCTGTTCTACTCTTTTTATTTGGTATTTTCTTTACGATTATGCGTGCAAGAAAAGCCAGACTGACCAAAAATTTTGGAGAATGGTCTTTTCGATTATTGTCAAACATTGCGGCAATTGCTATTGTTTTATTTTTGTATGCGAGTATGTCTAGGTTATATTACTGGCTTACTCAATTCGAATTACCCTTTGGTAAAGAAGTATTCATTTATATGAGTTTAATCCTTACCTCAGGGATTTTAGTATTATTTTATTTTGCCAGTTCTACCAACCGAAGTAATCTTCATCATTATTTAAAATCAAAATTAGTTAAAGGTTTTTTGACTACCGAAGGATTAGACGAAAAGGGTAATCCAAGTAACTTAAGAAATGATGCATTATTGAAAATGCATGAGTTGGGTCAAGGCAATTTTTCAGGGCCATATCATATTATTCAAGCCACGATCAATCTTCACCATTCTAAAATTGCGGGTCGATATGATCGAAAAGGATTGCCTTTTACTTTTTCAAAATACTATACAGGTTCACCAGTAACCAACTACGTAAAAACCGAAATTTACCAAGAAGGAAAAACCAAATTAATTGATGCCGTGGCGAATTCGATGGCAATCCTTAACCCAGGAATGGGCATTTATAGTTTTGCTGCACAATCCTATCTATTGACCTCCTTAAATCTTCGTTTGGGAGCTTGGATTGAAAATCCATTATACTATACCAATGGACATAGACCCAAAACGCTTTTCAATTATAATTTTCTAAATTATATTAAAACATTCATGGGGCGTTTTGATGCGCGATCAAAATATATTAACCTTACAGAAGGCGATCATTGTGGAGATAACTTCGGGCTAATTCCTTTAATTCAAAGAGAATGTGCACATATCATTTTGTGTGATTTTACGGTGATGCACAAATTCTTTTTACATCATGACCTTTTTGATCAAACCTTAAATTTGGCCAAAAATTATGGTGTAGAAAAAATTGATCTTGATAGAGATTGTTTTAAACCAGCTAGTAAAAACCAAAATTGTGAGACCTGTGTACAGTTTGGAACGATTACCTACTCAAGCGGTAAAACAGGAAAATTGTACTACTTAAAATCGGTACTTTATAATGGTTTACCAGAAGAAATCATCAAGCATAAAAATCGAAACCCACAATTCCCGAATACACTTTTTAGTTCAAAGAATTTCTCCGATGCAGATTATGAAGCTTATTTAAATCTTGGCGAAAAAATTGGACTTAGTTTTTTGGCAAAACTCAAAAAAGTACAGTTTGATGAGTTACTGGCCATTATTGATGAACGCCTTCGACAACTTAATGCGGAAATTGATTTTGCCAAACAACAAGATTTAAATTTAAAAGCGCAAAAGGCACATGTAGAAGAACACCTCAATGAGCTAGAATTGCAAAAAGATGGAGAAGCATTTAATCTTAAAATCAAATTAAAAAGCTTAAATGATGAGGAAAGCGAAAAGCTAGAAAAAATCAGTTATTTACGAACCACCATTGCTAGCATGGTAGAAGGTGCGCAAAAATTTCAAGAGATGAAAGCCTTAGAACGGCTTGAAGAGGAATTAGATGAATTGCGTTTAGAAAAAGAACAAATTAAACAACAACTGCAATCGATCAAACCCAATCCGCAGCAAAGTGAACTTGTTGCAAAAATTGGAGCAATGAAAGGCGTGATTAATCGATTATTACTCATCTTAAGAGCGCAAAACCAATTCATTACCTCGATGAGTATCAAACGAGATATTTTGGTAGAAAAGAAATATCAACTTGATTTATTGCAAAAAAACAATTTGAATAATCCTGAAACGACTGATCAAGAAATCAAGAAAAGTTTATTAGGTATTCAAAATGAAGTCGATAGTATTTCGAAAGATTTAGATCAATCGATTCACAAAGAATTTAGAGGAGAATTACAAAGTATTCAAATTGAATTAAATCGTTTGATTTTCTAAAAAAAAAATAGGTTGGAAAAACCAACCTATTGTGCTCACGAGAAGAGTCGAACTTCCACGTCCAAAAAAGGACACTAGGCCCTCAACCTAGCGCGTCTACCAATTCCGCCACGTGAGCATTTGACTAGTAGAATATTTAATCTAATTCCGAAGAATTAAGTTCCACAAAGGTAGAATTTTTATTGAAAAAGTAATGCAGTTGTATATAAAATATTGATTTATTTAAAAGTACCTTATTGAATCAAAAGTATTTTTTTAGATAAAGCTTGCCCATCTACTTCTAAACGATAAAAATAAACTCCATTTACACAAGAAAAAGAATGGCAATCGAGATCAACTGAAAAATCACCTGCAGACTGTCTAGAGTCTACCAAAGAGATGACTTCATTACCCAATACATCAAATAAACCTAAACGCACATTACCTGCTTTAGGCAAATGATAGGTAATTTGAGTCGTCTTACTAAACGGATTGGGCATCGCATTTAATTTATAAATCTCCAATGCAGGGTTTTGAGTTGCTACAGTGGCACAACATCCAGTACCTTGTGTAACTTCAAAGGTCTGGTTGACCAATGGATATTCTATAATATCACGTCCTCCTCCTGGCCAAAATACTTCTACAGAATCAATCCAGTCTATGGTACCCAGACCAAAATGAGCTACGGGCTCATGGTGTGATCCATGACTTGACCCTCCATCTATTTCTCTAATGAATCGACGGCCGTCGGCATGCAGTTCAACACGTGCACCAAAACCATTACAATTATTGGTACCATTCGCATAAATTTTCATCCAATTACCCGTTGTTTCATTTCTATATAAATTGATTTTGGCAGACGTGGTTTGAAAATTATTGATATTGATTACAATCATATCTAAGTCACCATCATTGTCAATATCGCCAGTAGCAAATCCTCTACCTACATTCACATCTTCTAAACCAATGGATAGACCTACATCGGTGAAGGAACCATCTCCATTGTTTTTAAACATCTTATTGGGATCTAAATTCGTAGTAGCAATGAATTGTGCTGCGGGTATATACCCATTACATACAAATAAATCAAGATAAGTATCATGATCATAGTCAAAGAAAGCGGTTCCCCAACTGGTCACTAATAAATCGGAGGTATCTAATGAGCCATTCAACACTCCCTTTGAAGCTGCTACATCCATAAAACTACCATCTGTTTGCTGTTCGAGCAAAGCATTTTCGCCAAGGTTGGTAATGTAATAATCAAAGTCGCCATCTTCATCATAATCGCCAATAGCAACCCCCATTCCATATAAGCCAATATTGGCTCCAACTAAAGGCCCAGCCTGTGTAAAACTATCCAAAGGATATTCATTTCGATAAAGTTGATTTGGTATTACAAAATGACCAAAATCATTGATTACCATAATGTCAACATCTTGATCTTGATCAAAATCTGTAGCCGCAGCAGCTAGACCACAGCCCGCATCATCCATCTCATATTCTGCGGAACGTTCCGTAAACGTACCATCTCCATTATTGATATAGTAGTAATTGGGAATACAATCATGTGCAAAGCCATTGATTTCATTGGTCAGCGAATCATAGGCATAACCTATATTAGCTATGTAATTAATAACATAAATATCTAAATGCCCATCTAAATTAAAATCTCCAAAAGTAGCACTTGTACTCCAAGTAGAATCTAAAATCCCTGCAGCCGCAGAAATATCAGTAAATGTACCATCTCCATTATTTCGATATAATAAGTTTTGACTAAATTTAGGCTCAAAATTATAATCCCAAGTACAAATGAATAAATCATCATCACAATCATTATCAATATCTCCAGCAATCACCCCATGAGTAAAAACATTTGCGGTTGAATCAAAACCCAACAAACTCGCCACTTCATTAAAGGTGCCATCTCCTTGATTATGATAAAACCGATCTCTGTCTTCTCCTCCTGTAATATAAATATCCACATAACTATCATCGTCATAATCAAAGAAAGCGGTTCCTCCTCCCATAAATCCTTGATGATCAGGAAGGAAAAATATACCCGCATCATTCGAAACTTCTGTAAATCCTTGTGCCATTAATCCAAAGGGGAATAATAGTAATATCAAAAGGGTACTATTTTTGAGGATTTGTTTACAAAAATCTCTTATCTTATCTTTCATCTTAAATGTTTTTAACTTTGAAGTTATTTATACAAATATACCAATTTCGCAAAACTTTATCTTTTTTAGTTCAACCTTGTTAAAAAATCATTCCTTATGAATATCTATAAAATTGGTTTAGTTCTTTTTATTGGAACCGTAATTCTGATGCAAGGTTGTAAGAAAGAACCACCCAAAGATCCGCTATCTCCATTAGATCAGGAATTAATCCGGTTAATTGAAATTAGTTCTAATGGAGAAGGCGCTTCATGGTATGCTTTACCAGCGAGTGATGATTTTGCAAATATCCCACAAGACCCTAAAAATCCATTAAATGCCGCTAAAGTCGAACTTGGGAAACTTCTTTTTCATGAACCGGGATTAGCCATATTCCCACAAGCGCCCTTTGGTTCCAAAGCGTATTCTTGTGCTACTTGTCATCATGCAGGTGCAGGTTTTCAAGCAGGCAGAAAACAGGGAATTGGCGAAGGAGGTACAGGTTTTGGATTAAATGGTGAAGGACGTATCAATGATCCTATTTATCCTACTGCCTTTCTAGATGTTCAACCTATTCGTTCCCCTTCAACGATCAATAGCGCTTACCAAATCAATCAACTTTGGGATGGTTCTTTAGGGGCAACAGGTTTAAATGTAGGCACCGAATCCCTTTGGCTTAATGAAACGCCAAAAGAAATAAACTTTTTAGGTTTTGAAGGCTTAGAAACACAGGCTATTGCTGGAATGGCGATCCATAGACAAGGAGTAGATACTACGCTTCTTAACCAAACCAAATATAAAATGCTTTTTGATGAAGCCTTTGCTTCTTTACCTGAAGAAGAGCGCATCTCTTTTGAAAATATAGGCCTTGCTATGGCAGCTTATGAACGTACAAGCCTTGCCAACCAAGCTCCTTTTCAAGACTGGATAAAAGAAGATTATGATGCCTTAACCGATCAACAAAAAGAAGGAGCTATTCTATTTTTTGGAAAAGCCAATTGCTTCTCTTGTCATAATAATCCTGCCTTAAATAGCATGGAATTTCATGCTTTGGGACTGAACGATTTAAATGGTCAAGGAGTCTATGGTTCTGAACCACCCACAGGTGCCAAAAATCGAGGTCGAGGAGGGTTTACCAACTTAGTGGAAGACTTCTATAAATTTAAAGTTCCTCAACTATATAATCTAAAAGATTCTCCTTTCCTTGGACATGGAGGAAATATCAATTCAGTCAAAGCAATGATTGAGTATAAGAATAATGCCATCGCTCAAAATTCGAATGTACCCATTGAACAATTAGCCTCCGAATTTATTCCTTTAAATTTAACTACTACCGAAATTGAAGCATTAACGGATTTTATTGAAAATGGATTGCATGATCCAAATTTAGCAAGATATAGTCCGAGTGAATTGCCCTCAGGGCTTTGTTTCCCCAATAATGATACGCAGTCTAAGGTGGATTTGGGTTGTGAGTAGTTTGGGTTTTGTGATTTTTATATTTGTTTGTCCTTTTCCTTGATGAAAAGAACGAAAAATCAAGACTTTCGCCTGTTCTTAACGGGAATTGGAAACTAAAAATCTAAACAAAATAAACTCGCTATCGCTCAAACAGTATTTTGTTCTTAACGATTTTTAGCTTCCAATTCCCTAAACAGCCTAAGGTCCTTCCTTTCTCTCGCCGATCATCTCTGATGATCGACCTGAAAACTCCTTAATACAAAATATTTTGATACCCAATGACCTAATTCTGAGAACATCAAAACCTCGACAAAACTAACCCACTAACAACCAACTTCGACCTCTTTCCTTTTAGTATTTAAC
>JAHDCJ010000053.1:0-15735 GCA_020629935.1 Saprospiraceae bacterium
GCAAACTATTGGAAGTATAAGGTAAAAGGTTTTGATCTAATTTACCGTCACCTGGAATATTGTGATTTCTAGGGTCTGTTCCCGAAGTCGAGGTAACATCTGTATCACTCCAAATCGGAGATGGGAATGCATAATATCCATCACAAGGCCAAGCCCCCCGATGATCTATATGGCCATCGGGATACATATCTCCACAATATGGGATAGGCACATGTCCGACTAAAAATATAGCCGTCAAACTGGGGTTATTTAAACGAATAGTTTCTATTTGGCTTTTGACCGCACTTACCGCATCATTTCTATTCACTGTTTGTTGGATAACTTGCCAACCGTCACCTATTAGGTCAAGGATAAGTTGACTTAACTCTGGGCTAAAATCGCTTAAATAAGTATCTTCAACAATAACAGCCATTAATCCTCTACTTTCAATTTCAGGCACCTCAATACCCGCGTAGATATAGCCATAACCTATTGGAGATCCCATACGTTCCACTTTGTATTCATAAATTTGGCCAACAACTACATCGGTATCTGTCCATGAAGTACTGGTACTAGAGACAGCTCCTTTCGGGCTTCCCCAAGAATTCGCATAAAGATCTGTATTCCGATAGATCGTAAAATCACCTGTACCTGGTTGGGGCACCCAATTTAGTGTTATTGTAGGCGGCGATTCGGTAATTGTGGTAGTTAACTGGACAGACCGTTCCATCCCAACCGTAGCATGGAGAGAACTTATTAGAATACCACAAAGAATTAATGAAAAGTATATTCTTTTCATAAGAGGAAATTGTTTAGGTTAAAATGCAAGCAAAAATAGAGGAGTAGCATTTGGATAAAGGTGGGTAGATGCTAAATGACTGCTTTTTGGGGTTTAAAGTATGTCACTCCTCATTGCTAAATTAATAATTTTACTTGTGAAATAATAGCTTTTCTTATTATTATTAAGCTTGAAGCAATAAAATTCTGTACTACAAGTCTTTGATTTTTAGCGAATTCATTGAAGTAATCTTTCTTTCGTAAAACGGTTTGCCTTGCGAAAGGGATAGCAACGGAATGCACGCAGCGTAGCGAGTACATTATAGTGTATAGCCCGCCCCTGACGAAGGAAGGGATTCGCCCAAAAAATACGCTATTATTAAAATGGTAAAGTTGTTTTACAATTTAGCAATCTTTTTTATCAATTGAACATCTTCATATTGCAATTGAATAAAATAAATTCCTTTGGCTAGATGGTTGATATTCATGCTAGAACGATAAATTAATTGGCTAGATTCAATCGTTTTAGATTCGATTAATTGCCCTTCTGCATCAATAATTTCTATTTGTATTGGGCCTTTAATTGGATCTTTAAAGGCTAAATTTATTTTGTCTGAAGTAGGATTTGGGGATATAGATAAACCAAAATCTGTCTCTACTTTAATGGTCACAATTTGGATATTACTAAATTCATAACTTCCATCTTTATCTACCATTTTGAGTCGATAATAATTGAATCCTTCATTTGGGTTTTGGTCGATAAAACGATAATTTGTTTGGCCTTCGATTGCTCCATTCGCAGCGACTTCATAGATATATTCCCATTGACTCGCATCTTTGCTTCGTTCAATTTCGAAATGAGAGAAGTCGATTTCTGTTTCTGTTTGCCATTCAAGTTGCACTTGTTGATTATTGATTTCAAAGGCATTAAACTGTGACAACTCCACAGGAAGAGGTAAACAATTACTAGACACAGAAAAGCTAGAAAAGATTCCTTGGCTTAAATTATAATAAGAGCCACTGGCAGAAGTTTGCAGTTTAATGGCCCGTAACATATAGGAATATGATCCTGTTGGAACGCAAGGATCGATATAATTTGTGGCAGTAATAGGATTTAAATTGACCCGTTGATATATACCATCATTAGCATTTGAACGATATAAATTATAGCCTATAACTGCGGTATCAGGAGAAGCTTGCCAATTGACAAAAACATCACCAGATTGATTGGGTGCGGCAATAGCATTTAGATTAAATGGGGTTTTTACTGGGTGCAATCGGAGGGTAGGGTCTCCCATTAGTGCCATATGTATATAAGCGCCATAACTCCCAACAGGAAAATATTCACCTGTGATATTATTCATTGTAGTTTCTACACCAAAGCCAATGGTTTCTCCCATAGCCATATGATGAAAATAGTAATGAGGCCGTCCTGCCCACATATTGGTTAAGATATTTCCAGAGCCTAATGCTGCACGTAAAAAGTTGTCTTGGGAATCCCAATCTCCAAAATAACTCCCCAGCATTACCGTAAAAATTCCATCAAGGAAAGTATTAGCAAAATTATTGGTGGTACCGACACCTCCTGCGCTTGTATAGCTTCCAGGCCCACAAGCAAAAGAGAGCAAATAATTTTCTTGTTCCATTGAAGTGAAATAATCTACATCATGAATATTTTGATATCCCACCATAGGTGAAAAATTTCGATATCCGTTAGCTGCAAAGCCTTCAGAGAAATTTTTAAAATTATCATCAATGAGTGCCTGTTCGATTACTGGAATATCTCCATGTTTAAACAAATGTGCTTTATTTAAGTAATTTTTCAATAGGTCTTCTTCTGGCAATGCAAAAGCGGGTAAATTGGATAAGTCAACACGTCCAATTTGAAAATCAACGGGTGCGGGATTAAACAATTGGTTATCAAATTTTCCATCCCCTGGCACATTATGATTTCTTGGATCATTGGCTGTAGTATTATTGACGCTTTGATCGGTCCACTCTACATTGGTATACCCATAATATCCATCAGCGGGCCAAGCGCCACGATGATCTCCATGCCCATCAGGATAAACATTTCCAGAGTAGGGAACGGGTACATGTCCTAATAAATATACTGATTTCAGGTTTGGATGTGCGGCTTGAATATTATAAATATAACTTTTGACTACGCTTACGGAATCTGTTCGATTGACATCTTGCCTTACTACATACCAACCATCTCCGGTAAGATCTAGGATTAATTGATCGATTTCAAGAGCAAGGTAATCAGCAAAAGTATTATCAACAATTAAAGCGAGGGTTCCTCTTGACTCTATTGCAGGTACTTTTATTCCAGTAGCAATATATCCATAGCCTGTGCGTGTACCTGTTCGAACAATTCGATATTCGTAAAGTGTTCCTACACTAATGTTGGTATCTGTCCATGTAGAATCTTCACTGGTAAGACTGATTATTGGGTTTCCCCATCTGTTGGATTGTGCATTATCTGCTTTGTAAATAGAATAACCTGTAACACCAGGTTCTATTTTCCAATTTAATGTAATTTGCGTTGGATTTTCTGAGATTTCAGCCTGTAATTGTACTGATAACTCTGTAGAAATAGTAGCTTTTGCGAATATTGAGATCAATACCAGCACTAAAGAAAAGGAAAATCTTTTCATGGACTTTAATGGTTTAAATTGTCTATGTGGCTAAACGATGGGTGGGTTATTTCTACTTTAAATCCTGGATAACAGATTTCTAATAAGTACGCAAGGTACGAATTTTAATCAAGACTTGCAATAAGTTGGCATGTCACAAAACATATAAAATAATCACATTTATATCCTTTTGATTGATATTAAATCACAAAAACAAGCGGAAGATTGGGTGTGATCTTCCGCTTAATATTCTTTTTATTGTCCTTTGACTAATGTTTTAATTAGTGTTCCTTGTTGTACTTTATCTGTCAATTTCATTCCATTTAACAAAGACAAGGCTTCCATTTTATCTTCAGGCATATTAAAGGATTTCATGATAAATTGGAGGCTAGCTGTTTGCTTGGCTGTTTCAATTTTAATTACATCTGGTTTTACATTTATTTTTGCTTGATCTGTCAATTTATTAAAGCCCGTCATGGTTTGTTCAAATGTATTTCGGTAGGTATAAAAATCTTTCGTTTCGCTTAAACCATGAAACTTATAAATCTTGCCATTATAACTAATAAAATAGGTTAGAATTCGAATAGCAGGGCTTTGATTTTGTTGGTTCGCAGCCTGATCTGCGACCGACATTATTGCTTGCATTCCATTGACGGTTACGTTTCTAGACTCTACTTGAGTTAATTGATTTTCTTGGATAAAGGCTTGAGCAGCCTGTGTCAAAGATTGTTCTTTAGCTAAAGTAAAAATCATCATAGCTTTTCCATCTTTGGCTCCCATTTGAACTTGGCTTGGTGCATTGACTTTTTGCCAAGACGAAGGATAAGGAAAAACGAATCTTAATTCGGGATGATAAAAATAACCTTTTTCGAAATAGCCTTGTCTTGGATCTTCTCCATAAACTAAACCATCAATCATACGTAAATAGGAATCTCTACCTTCTTTAAGGTTGGTTGCTTTCAATCCTTTTTGCCAATAATCTGCTTGTTCGTGCACTTTGTTAAAACGATCACCTGGATCGGGGTGAGTAGACATAAACGTTGGGATTTCTTCTCCTCCTTGAGTGGTTCGCATGCGTTTTAGGGTATTGAAAAAATTAGCCATATGATGGGCATCATAACCAATTTTTGTAGAGTATTCTACTCCCAATCGATCGGATTGACTTTCATCATCACGGCCAAATTTAAGGAAAAGTAAACCAAGTCCTTGTTGAGCAGAATTTGCATATTGAGCAAATTTAGGTGCAGCCACCATACCAGCAATTAAGCCCACTTGAGCTAACATAGACTTACTATATTGTTGGGCAGAATGTCGAGCGGTAACATGACCAATTTCATGTCCTAAAACCCCAGCGAATTCTGCTTCATTATTAAAATGAGCAAGAATACCTCTTGTGAAGTATACATAACCTCCTGGCACTGCAAAAGCGTTGATTACTGGAGAGTCTAACACTTTAAAAGAATAATTAAGATTAGGTCGATGGCTAATTTTGGCCATTGCTTGTCCCTTGGCATTAATAAAAGACTGAATTTCAGCATCTTGGTAAAGTCCGTACTGGGCTACAATTGCAGGATCTGCCCCTGCTCCCATTGCCATTTCTTGTTTTTCCGAGATTAGCATAAACTCTTTTTTCCCAGTTACTGGGTTTCTGGAGCAAGCCACGACTAAAAAAAGCACGCTTAATAAAAAGGCGAAATGGATTTTGTTGATTTTTTGCATTGTTCAAATTTTAATTATCTATATAGATAGCCAAACATTGTTTTACCTTTTAAATCAAGGGGAATGATTCATTTCTTTTGGGTAAGAAATATGAAGTAAAGTTAATAAAATTTAAAATAGTCTCATAATTAAGCATTTAAACGAGCATTCAAGTTATAATAAGTAATTTCTACGATCAAATGCAAGGTATTTTAAAAGGAATACTATCTTCTTTCCTTAAAAAAGTTTTGAAGTAATGATTTGCATACTTCGGGTTGTATTCCTTCTACAATTTTAGTTTTAGGGTGAAGTATGGGTTGTGTATGCGTTGTAAATCCTTTTTTATGATCAAAAGCACCAAAAACTAATTTACCCAATTGGGCCCAAGCCAAAGCACCAGCACACATTACACATGGTTCCAAAGTAACGTATAAATGACAATCATTAAGGTATTTATTTCCTAAATAATTGGAGGCACTAGTTAAAGCGATAATTTCAGCATGAGCCGTTACATCACAAAGTTTTTCCGTTTGGTTATATGCACGAGCTATTATCTGATTTTTACAAACAATAATTGCTCCTACAGGAACCTCACCTTCCTCTGCGGCCTTATGGGCTTCTTTTATTGCTTCATTCATGAAGTATTCTTCACTAAAAATTTTCATTGTTATTCTTTAAATATCATTTATTTTATCCTAGTACTTACTTTAGACGTGATTTTTTTTAAAATTGGTACAATCCCCATTAAATTTGTCCTACTTTTTATTTTTTTTGAGGAAAAACACGCATTTATTCAGTGTAAAAATCTGTTTTATCCATAATAATATCAAATTAATAGAAAAACTTTAATAATCGACACTTACTTTCTTAGTATTGTGTATATTTTTTTAACTAAACACAGCATTCCCTCTCACATAAACCTTGCTGAAATAAAATTAAACATGTTATGATCAGAAAATTCTTTTTTCTACTTACAATTTGTGTTTTTGGGATTAGTTCAATTCAAGCTCAAGAAGTTTGGGATTTAGAACGCTGTATTCGTTATGCTCAAGAAAATAGTTTCCAAGTTAAACAAGCGGATATTAGTATCCAAAATTCAGAATTAACGAATAAACAAAGTAGACTTTCTCGTTATCCTACATTAAATGGATCTGGGTCTTACGCCTTCAATTTTGGACGATCCATTGATCCTACTACGAATCAATTTGAATCGCAAACTATTCAATCCAATAATTGGGCTTTGCAAAGTGGCGTCGTTGTTTATAATGGCTTTCAAACCAAAAATAGTATCAAACAAAGTGAATTTGATATTATGGCTGCAAAGGAAGATAAAAATGATATTGTGAATAATTTAAGTTTAAGCGTAGCTCAAGCCTATTTACAAATCATGCTTGTTGAAGATCAAATAACCATTAGCAAAAACAGGCTTCAACAAACCAAGGATCAAATGGAAAGAACTATAAAATTGATCAATATTGGCACCTTACCGGCCTCCAATAAAGTAGACTTAGAGGCGCAGTTAGCTTCTGATGAACAAGTGTTAATCGCGAATGAAAATTCCTTGACCTTAGCTTATTTATCCTTAAAGCAATTACTTAATCTTGATCCTTATTATGACATTCGTGTAGATCGCCCTGAGGTTATGGTTCCTGTAGATGGCAATCCAGATAATTTCACTGTAGATTTATTATATGCCGAAGCGTTGAAGTCTCAACCTGCGATTTTAGCCAACGAACATCGACAAAAGAGTTCAGAAATTGGTGTTGATATTGCTCGAGGAGGCTTACAACCTACCGTGACTGCCTTTGGTAATTTATCAACCAATTATTCCAATTTAGGTATTCGATCTACTGGAACTCAATCTGTACAATCTTATTTAGGTGATCTTGTTCTTGGATCAGATACCATTCCATTAAATTTGGAGAATGAACGTCAAATATTTGAAAAAAGCCCATATTTTAATCAGCTTACAGATAACTTTAGTCAAGCGGTTGGGGTTAGCGTTAATATTCCTATTTTCAATGGTGGTCGTCAACGAATCGCTATTCAACGAGCGGAGCTTGGCGTGTTAAGTTCTGAATATGCCGCAGAGCAAACTAAAGTTCAATTAAAAGCAGATATTCAACGAGCATTGACCGATGCGCAAGGAGCAATGCGTCAATTGGAAGCTACAGAAAAGGCCTTAGAAGCCCAACAGAATGCTTTTGAAAACGCAGAGAAAAGATATAAATTAGGCGCCTTGAGCACTTATGATTATGCCCGCGCAAAAGACAATATGGACATTGCAAAATCTAATGTAGTAAGCTCTAAGTATGATTATATTTTCAAATTAAAAGTTCTAGATTATTATTTAGGAAAAAATATTAGTTTTTAGATAAACCCCATATCATTCACACGATAAAGTTCACCCAATTATGGCCAAAAAGAAACGAGGAAACAAAGTTCTATTTATTTTATTAGCAATAGTAGCTGCATTAATTGTTATAGTGAAAATGCGTGGTGGAGGAGAAGAAGAAGGCATAAAAGTAAGTACAGAAAAAGCTACACAGCGAACGATTGTAGAGAAAGTGGAAGCAAGCGGCAAAATTTTTCCCGAAGTAGAAATTAAGATAAGCTCTGATGTCTCTGGGGAAATTGTGGATCTTTTCGTAGAAGAAGGTGATTCGATAAAAGCAGGCAAATTGCTGGCTAGAGTCAAGCCAGAAACCTATAAAACAGCCGTAGAACGCGCGGAGGCCGCAGTCAATACTTCCAAAGCCAATTTGGCTGGAGCTAAAGCACAAGAAGAACAAATGCGTTCACAAATTCTTCAGCTTAAAGCGCAGCTAGAAAATAATCGGGCGATTAATGCAAGAAACGAACAGCTCTTTAGTGAAGGAATCATTTCTTCCGCAGATTTAGAAGCTTCTAGAGCTACATTAAAAGCATCGGAAGCCAATTTAGGTTCTTTACAAGCAAATTTGAAATCCTCTCAAGAGAATGTTAAGGCGGCCAACTTTGGTGTTAAGAGTGCAGAAGCGACTGTGCGTGAAGCCAATCAGAATTTGGCCCAAACTACCATTTATGCCCCTTCAAGCGGTGTGATTTCTCTTTTAAATGTTGAAAAAGGAGAACGCGTAGTAGGAACTTTACAAATGACAGGGACAGAGATTATGCGAATTGCCAATATGAACAACATGGAAGTGCAAGTGGAAGTTAGTGAAAATGATGTACTCCGTGTGAAGCTTGGTGATACTACAGATATTGAAGTTGATGCTTATTTAGATCGTACATTTCAAGGAGTGGTTACCCAAATTGCAAACTCCTCTAACACGGCGATCTTGGGGCAATTAAATACAGATCAAGTCACTAATTTTACGGTAAAGATTAGAATTTTGCCTTCCTCATACCAAGAGGTAATGACAAAAAGCGTGCAGTATCCTTTTAGACCTGGGATGTCTGCTTCGGTAAATATTCGAACCAATACAGTAAACAAAACACTTTGTGTTCCAATACAAGCTGTGACAACCCGAGAAGATGAAGATGCCGAAGATGAGGAAGACAGCTTAAAGGAAATTATTTTCGTTTATTCTGCTGATACCGTAGCTTCTAGAGAGGTAAAAACGGGGATTCAAGATGATAAATATATTCAAATATTGAGTGGGTTAAAAGCTGGAGAAGAAATTATCGAAGGACCATATTCTGCTATTTCCAAAAAATTAGAAGATGGTTCAAAGGTTAAGAAAACCGATAAAGATGAGTTATTTGGTAAAAAGAAAAAATCCAAATAATTGATTGATCCAATTCGATTAAATGCAAACACCGATTGCTTAATTATCTTTGTCAAAAACCCAGAGAAAGGTAAAGTCAAGACACGCTTAGCTCGAACGATAGGGCCAGAGGCAGCTCTTGCTGTATACCACAAATTATTGGATTTGACACATCAAGAATCGAAGTCATTGCCCATTTCAAAACAGGTACATTATTCTTCTTTTATTGATGAAGCGGATCAATGGCGAGCTCCAACTTATCAATCTTTTTTACAACAAGGAAACGATTTAGGCGAGAAGATGTGGAATGGATTTTCGAATGCTTTCAAGCAATATCAAAAAGTGGTTTTGATTGGGAGCGATTGTCCTAAAATAAGTACCGCTATTTTAGAAGAAGCCTTTAGTTTGTTAGATAATTTTGACGCGGTGATAGGCCCGGCTTTAGATGGTGGTTATTATCTTATTGGATTAAATCAATCTATTCCCGCCTTATTTCAAAATAAATCTTGGAGTACTCCACACTTATTACAAGAAACTATTGATACACTAAAAGCGGGCTCCTTTAACTATAGGTTATTAGCTCCATTGCCTGATATTGACTACGAAGAAGATTGGATCAAATATGGATGGTAAATTTAGATGTTGTTAGCTCTGCTCGATTTCCTTTTCTTGGAAGATTCTTTTGATTCTAAGGATTAATTCATAGGGTTTAAATGGCTTAGTAATAAAGTCATTTGCTCCTAATCGAAAAGCTTTAAGCACCACATCGTCTAATTCTAAAGCAGAAATAATAATAATTGGTGTTTCCCTTTTCAATTCCTCTCTAACAAATTTAATAAGCTCTAAGCCCGTAACATGAGGCATCATGATGTCCGCAATGATTAAATCTGGATCATCTGCTTCAATTTTAGCTTTAGCTTTTTGTCCATCCTCTGCTCGCAATACCTCAAAACTCTGCCGACGAAGACGAAACTCAAGCGCCGTCAACATTATTTCTTCGTCTTCGCAAATTAAAATTTTCATGTAAGGTTTTTAGTGTGTATTATTTGAGGTTTTAAAATTTAACCTATTGAGGTAAAGATATAAAGAAAATTGGACTTTTAAACTTGTTCTTATTCATTATTCCATCTACTTGTCCAACAAAATTGATTTATTTAAAAGAAAAAGTAACATATATAAAAAAATCCTGATTAATACGAGCTTGTATTAATCAGGATTAGCCATTTTTAGTAAAAAATAAGATCTGGTTACATGACCTCAGATTTTGTTTTATTATATTCTCTTAAAAGTTCTTTTTGAGCGGCATCGTAACCTTGTGTTACCATTTCAATCATAGCTGGTAATTGTTCTCGGATTTGATCATTACTCAAACCCTGTTCTTTTTGTTCCCAAAGCATGCGATCAATTTTCACATTGGTCTCTGTCAATTTTTCATAGCCAATATAAGGCAAAGTAGTTTTCATCTTATGACTCACCTGTTTTAATGCTTCCCAGTTTTCATCATCAAAATGTTGTTTCATTTTAACAAATTCTCCAGCTGGTTCAGAAAGTAACATTTGTAGTAAAGTTCCTTTCATATCATTATCTCCATCAGCCATGAGTTCAAGATATTCTAAATTAATAAATTGATAGCCTTCAGCCATCTGATTGTTATTGCTTTCTTTCATAGAGCGATCTTGTGTTTTATTAAGTTTTGCATATTTTGTAATCTTATGGAATAATTCTTTGGGTGTAAAGGGCTTTAACACCACATCATCCATTAGATATTCTTTATATTTTCCTTCATCTGCTACATAAGCATGGGCTGTCATAGCTAGAATGGGTAAATCTTTTTTTCCTGGACCTAAATGTTTTCGAATATAAGCAGTAGCTTCGATACCATTCATCACGGGCATTTGGATATCCATCAATACTACATCGACTTCATTCTCTTTAAGCTTTTCAATCGATTCTTGCCCATTTTCTGCAATAAGTAGATTCGCATTTGGCCATTCTCTACGTATGATTCGACTGGCTACTATTCGATTGACATCATTATCTTCAACTAAAAGAATAGACAAACCAGTGACCTCTTCAATAACACCTTCTTCTTCATTCAATAAATCAGATTCGATTTCTTCTTTTGTTCCTTCCTTGAACATTAACTCGAAACTAAAGGTAGACCCCAAACCTAACGTACTATTAACATATACTTTTCCATTTTGACGTTCTACAATATACTTTACAATAGGTAAGCCTAATCCAATTCCATCAAATACACGTTCTTTAGGCGCTACTCGGGTAAACGTTTCAAAGATAGCATCTTGCTTATCGCTTTCAATTCCGATTCCAGTATCTGTTACATCAAATTTTAAGGTGAGTAAGTCGCCTTCTTTTTTGACCAAACCTACATGAATATGAATTTTTCCTTCATCTGTAAACTTTATCGCATTGGTGGCTAGGTTAAGCAATACTTGTTCTAAACGCAGTTGATCTCCTTTGATTATCGTACTCGCATCCGTTTCCATTGTCAATTTTGCTTCTAAGCCTTTTTCGTTTGCTTGGTATTTAATAATATTAAACACCTTAGCCATGAAAGTCGACAATTGAAAACAATCTTCAGAAAATTTTATCTCATTGAATTGTAGATTAGAGATTTGTAAAATATCACTAATGATACCTAGTAAATATTTAGATGAACGATGAATCGTTTTAACATCAGCCAATTGCTCTTCATTCAGGTTCGATTTCAATAAAAGTTCACTGAATCCTTGTACTGCATTTAATGGCGTACGCATTTCATGACTGACATTAGCTAATAAGCCTTCTTTTAATTGTGCTGCTTTTTCTTGAACCTCTTTCTCCTTAATTAATTCTTGTGCCAGTTTCTTTTCTGTAATATCTTGTACTACTCCTGTGACCTGTACAATACGATTATTTCGATCTCGGTGCGGTTGGCATAATACCATAATATAACGTAAATCGTCCGTAGAGTTTTTTATTCTTAACTCGGTTTCTACGGTTTCATTTTCAGACTTCAACTTATTCTTCAAATCGTCTACAATAGGTATATCTTCTGGATGAATGTAAGTTAACGCTTTCTCGTAACTAATTAAATCTGAATCATTATTGTCAATGCCAAAAATTCTAAAAATTTCATCAGAAACAGAAATTTTTCTTTGAGAAGGATCATATTCCCAATGTCCCATATTCGCTATCCGTTGCGCTTCCTCTAATCGCTTTTTGATTCGATTTCGCTCTATAGAATACCGTAAGGTTTTGGCAAGTTCTTCTGCACTAAACTCTCCTTTTAATAAGTAATCTTGTGCACCTGATTTTACCGCTTTCAAACCATAACTCTTGTCTGGAAGACCAGTCAAAACAATCACATTCGCATCTGGGAATTGAGCTAATAAACGTTCTACCGTTTCCAATCCTCGACTATCTGGCAAATGAATATCCAACAAAATAGCAGAAAAATCGGTGTCCTTTAATGCGGCAAATCCTTCTGCAAGACTCGTTACATGATGAGTAGAAATTTCAAATTCTTCTAGCAAAATTTCGACTAGACGGGCATCACCAAGATTGTCCTCAATTAAGAGAATCGGTTTATACGTTTTGTATGCAGAAAGCTCATTCATGGTCATGCTTCTTTAAGAATTGGCTCTAATTTACAAGGGGCAAATTGCTCCACTTTTTATTGCGCTAATTTTTGTTTTCTAAATTTTCAGTGTACGGACTAAAAACAAAACTTGCTCCGTCCTCTTCACATACGAACAAACAGCAATATTTGTTCGGATTTTTATAAACTTTTTTAAATTCTTCTAATTTTTGTTCTTGAATAATTCCTTTTGTAATAAATTCTTCCATAGAAGAAATATTAAAAGACCAATTACTTCCGTTTTTATCTCGGTCAATTATTGGTATACCCAAGAGCAATTCATGTTTGTGAACGGCAAAAATAGGATATAAAGAAACGCTTTGATCTTGCACAGACTGACTCGCCTTTCTCAAAATCACTTCAAATCGTTTGATATCCTTTTTAAGTTCTCCTATTATCTTTGGTTGTTTGTCCATCGAATACTTATTTCAACTTTAATGATACTACATTTTCAATATGATGCGTATGTGGAAACATATCTACAGGCTGTATTTCCTCTACTTCATATTTTTCTTTTAATAATAATATATCGCGTGCTTGGGTAGAAGGATTACAAGAAATATAAATCATGCGAGGTACCTCTAACTCTAATAAGGTTTTCACCACATCTTTATGCATTCCTGCTCTTGGGGGATCAGTAATAATTAAATCCGCTTTTCCATGTTTTTTGACAAAATCGGGATTGAGTAAATCCTTTACATCACCCGCATAAAAGGTAGCATTTTCGATCCCATTCAATGTCGCGTTTTCTTTCGCATCTTTGATAGCATCGGCGATTTCCTCAATGCCTGTAACTTCCTTACAATATGAAGCGACATAACACGCAATGCTTCCAATCCCTGTATACAAATCATATACATTTTCATCGCCTTTAAAATTGGCAAAGTCAACGACTACATCAAACAACCGCTTAGCCTGTTTCGTATTGGTTTGAAAGAAGGATTTAGGTCCAATCTTAAATCGGATATCTCCTAGTTGATCAAAAATAAATGCATCCCCTTTAAATGGCTTGATTTCTAAATCATAAATAGTATCATTTTTCTTAGGATTAATCACATAAAGCAAAGCATTGATTTCAGGAAATTGTTCTGCTAGATGCTGGAGTAAGGCTTCTCGTTTTTCTTTGTTTTCGTAAAAAAAACTAACCATAACCATGACTTCATTAATGCCACTTACTCTTACAAATAACTGCCTCAAAAATCCTTCTTGATTTCGAATATCGAAGAATGATAAATCGTTGGCCAATGCAAAATCACGCACTGCATTTCGAATGGCATTGGAAGGCTCGGGTTGTAACCAACATTTTTCTACATCAACAATCTTATCAAAAGCACCAGGTCGATGAAAACCTAAAGCATTCCGAGCATTGATCACTCCTTCAGATTGTATTTCTTCTTCGGTTAACCAACGTTTATTAGAAAAAGAAAATTCTAACTTATTTCGATAAAATTCCGTTTCTTCTCCTCCTATGATTGGACGAATATTTGACACATCTACTTTCCCAATTCGACGTAAGGCATCAGATACTGTTTGATGCTTATGAGCCAACTGCACCTCATAATCTAATTGCTGCCATTTACACCCTCCACACACACCAAAGTGCGCACATTTGGGAGCAACACGATCCGTAGAATATTGATGATATTTTTTGACAAAGCCTTTATAAAAGCCTTTTGAAAATCGGCCTACTTCTACATCAACCACATCACCAGGAACTGGCCCTTCCATAAATATCACACGATCTTCAAAACGACCTACCGCTTTTCCTTTATCTGCGATTCCAGTGATCTCGACTTTTTCCAATAATTTTCTCTTTTTCCTTCCCACAGTATTTTTTAATTTATTTTAAAATCTTCTTACACAAAGTTAACATTTAAAAAAATATTATTTATTCGCAGAGCAAAAAACAGCAGATTTAGTCAAGGATTTGTCCAATAAGTGTAATAAAACCTAAAGGATTTGTTAAAAAAGGCCCATTTGGGAAAAAATAGAATGATAAAACATACTGAAATGCCGAAAAACAAGATTTTAGTAAGGAAAATCCTTATTTTTGCGCCGTTGTTTTTTTCAACGCCCAAATATTTGATTTACCTAAACTTTTTTAGTAAAATTTAGAACGCATGAAATTAAAAATTAAAATTAGCCGAACACCATTCTTACTTTTTGTTTTCTTTTTGGCTATTCATAGTTCAATGATTCAAGCGCAAGATAATCGAACATTATTTTCTGTAGAAGATATTGATGTATCTGTATCTGAATTCACTTATATTTATGGAAAACATAATGGAGAGAAAGCGGATTATAGTGAATCTTCATTAGCTGAATATTTAGATTTATATAAAAAGTTTAAGCTTAAAATTAAAAAAGCTAAAGAATTAGGTATTGATAAAGAACCCACCTTCCAACAGGAATTGGATGGTTATAAAAAACAATTGTCAAATACTTATTTATTGGATAGAGAGGTAACTGAAAAATTATTACGTCAAGCATACGACCGATCTAAGGAAGATGTAAATGTAAGTCATATCCTTTTAAAAGTGGTGAGTTCTGCCGCTCCAAAAGATACTTTAAAAGCATATAATTTAGCAAAAGAAGCATTGGCCGAATTAAACAAAGGAGGCAACTTTTCTACGGTAGCTAAAAAATATTCCAATGATCCTTCGGTAAATCAAAATGGTGGAAACTTAGGTTTCTATACTGTTTTTTCATTTAACAACCTCTATCCTTTCGAGAATGCGATGTACCAAACTCCCGTGGGGAAATATTCTAATATTTTCCGAACAGGCTATGGGTATCATATCCTAAAGGTAGAAGAACGACGACCTGCTAGAGGACAAGTTCGCGCTTCACATATTTTAGCGCGTGTAACCAAAGGCGGTGCAGATACACAAGCCAAAACAAAAATTGACGAAGTATATGCTCTTCTACAGAAAGGCGGTGATTTTGCAGAATTAGCAAAAACACATTCTGATGATCAAAAAACGGCCAACAAAGGAGGTTCGATTGGTCAATTTGGGATTAACACTTACGAATCGGCTTTTGAAAATGCGGCCTTTGGAATAAAAAAAGATGGCGACTATTCCTTGCCTTTTAAAAGCGAATTAGGATGGCATATTATTAAGTTGGAGGAAAGAATTGAAGCATTACCTTACGAACTTGCACGAAGTATGTTATTAGGGAAAGTAAAAAGAGATAGTCGATATCAACTCGCGCAAGATGCCATGGTAGCGAACATAAAAAAATCGAATAACTT
>JAHDCJ010000053.1:15835-21191 GCA_020629935.1 Saprospiraceae bacterium
TGTATTAAATATGAAGAAAGTCAATTAGAGACTAAATACCCTGACTTCCGATCTTTAATGAGAGAGTATGAAGAAGGTAATTTATTATTTTATGTTTCTAAAGATTTAGTTTGGGACAAAGCCTCACAAGATACCATAGGATTGGAAAAATTTTATGAAAACAACAGTGCGAATTATACTTGGGAACCTCAAGCCAAAGCCACAAAATATTTATTTAAGAAAAGTGGTAATGAGGCATTAAATAAAAAAATGTTGGCTAAAACCTTAAAGCTTTGCAAGTCAAAATCGTCTAGTGTTTTACTTTCTAAAATCAATAAAAATGAAGAATTTCTGATTATAGAAGATACACAAAGCTATGATAAAGGAAAAAATAAGACGATTGATGCCATGACTTGGAAAAAAGGAAGTGTTTCTGAAATCACAGAAGAAAGTAATCAATCTGTTTTTTACAAAATAGAAGAAATAAGCCAACCTCGTAAAAAAGAATTTAAAGATGCCCGTGGTTATGTAATCGCAGATTATCAAGATTACCTTGAAAAAGAATGGGTTAAGGAATTAGAAAATACGTATAAAGTAAGTATCGATCAAAAAGTATTTAAAAGCCTTATTAAATAGTAAGTCACGTTTATTATTATGTATCATTATTCATTCATATTATTTCTTTTTTCTTTGCTGATCATTGTAGGATGCAAATCCGAAATGCCTCAGACAGAAGAAAGTCCTGTAGCTCGAGTCTTCGATAAGAATCTGTATATTTCAGATTTTCAAGACTTGATTACTTCTCAAATGTCTGAAGAAGATAGCATAGCTTTAGTGCAGGCTTATTCTAGAAAATGGGTACGTGATGAATTACTATTTCAACAGGCGTCCAAAGCAATAGCTTCAGACAAGGAAATTAATCGATTAGTCGCTGATTATAGAGCCTCTCTTATTATCAATAAATATGAAGCTTCTTTTTTACAAAAAAATCTGGACACTACCTTTACCCAAGAAATTCTTCAAAAGCACTATGATGAAAATAAAGATCAGTTTATTTTAAAATCGAATGCAATACAGTGCTACTATATGCGCTTACCGCAAAATGCCCCCAATATAGACCAAGTGAAGAAATGGTGGCGATCGGCAGCAGCAGAAGATACCGATGCACTCGAACAATATGCGATGCAATATGAATTCGATTATTTCCTAAATCCTAACAAATGGTTAAGAAAAGAGGAATTAGCAACGAAACTTCCTGAAGATGCGTTGAAAGAACAGAAACTTAGATCCAAACAAAAAGATTATACCTTTAAAGACGACTTTTATATTTATTTATTAAAAGTCAATAAAATTGTTCCGGAAGGAGATCCGGCGCCACTAGATTTTGCAACTAGTGATATCAAAAAGATTCTTTTAAAAAAACGTAAACTAGAAACTTTAAAAAGTTTAGCTAGTGAAATGTATCAAAGAGAATTAAGCAAAAAGAATGTGGAATTTTTTTAATATTTGAAAATCAACTTTTATGACACGCTATCTTTTAATGATATGCTCTTTTTTCTGCCTCAGTATTGCCTTAAAGGCACAACCTAAAATCATTGACAAAGTTATTGCTTCTGTTGGTGATCGAATCATCTTGCATTCTGAAGTAGAAGACCAATATAGATACTTAGAGGCTCAACAAGGTAGTATACCGGAAGAAGCTCGTTGCTATATTTTAGACCAATTAATGACTCAACAACTTCTTTTAGTTCAAGCAAAAAAAGATAGTGTTGAAATTTCCGAAACGGATGTTAATGCCCAAGTAGATGCACGAATGGAACAAATTCTTTCTATGATGGGAGATGAGAGTCAATTCAAAGCCTATTATGGGATGACCGTTATAGAAGCTAAAAATAAATTCCGTGAAGATATGGAAGACCAGATGTTGGCGCAACGTATGCAAACATCTGTCGTGGCAGATGTAGATGTTACGCCTTCTGAGGTTAAGCGCTTTTTTGGTAACATTCCAAAAGATAGTTTACCTTATCTCGGTGCAGAAGTTGAAATTGGTGAACTGGTATTCAAACCTAAGGTAAGTAAAGAGGAATGGGAAAAAGCTAGAGTTACCCTTAGCGATTTACGTGCCCGTATTGTAGATGGAAGAGAAGATTTTGCTAGCCTAGCTCAACAATTTTCGGATGATGAAGGATCAAGAGAGCGTGGAGGAGATTTAGGTTGGGTTCGTCGAGGAAGTTTAGTTCCTGAATTTGAAGCCGCAGTTTTTAATCTTTCTGAAAATGAATATTCGAAGTTAATAAAAACAGAATATGGTTTACACCTCATCCAACTTTACGAACGAAGAGGAAATGCTGTACATGCTCGGCATATTTTGATTAAACCCAAAATCAATGAAGCGGATAAAGCGGAGGCAAGAGCAGAATTAGAAAAAATTCGTAATCTTATTGTGGCCGACACGATGAGTTTTATCCAAGCAGTGCGGAAATATTCTGAAGATGAACAAAGTAAAAATAATGCAGGGAATATGATCAATTATCAAACTGGAAGTTCTAGTTTTGAAATTGGTGAATTAGCTCCTGAAGTTTATTTCTCCGTAGACACCCTTGAAGTAGGCGAAATTAGTTATCCTGTAGAATTTGATGATTTTTCTGGTGATCCAGCTTATAAATTATTATTACTAAAATCTCGGACACAACCGCATATTGCTAGTTTAAAACAAGACTATTCTAGAATTAAAAAAGCAGCTATTGAAGAGAAGAAGGTTCGTTATATGGCGGATTGGGTAGAAACTAAAGTAGATCAAAACTATATCTACATTGACCCTAGATTTCAAAGTTGTGAAATACTAAATAAATGGACGGTAAAGAAAAGAGGATATTAATTTAAAAATAATATAACCTTTTCTGTTCTCCTCCGTTAAATAAAAGGTACGTTTTAAAGCGTAATTTTTAGGCTTAGGTAAAAGAATAAACATACACTAAGTGACATATAAGAGGAAAGAACGTCCTACAATTGCATCATTATCCGTTACGTTTTTTATATTCGTAGCAGTTAAAAAATAAAATAAAAATGGAATTTAAATCCGACGTGGAAGCGGTAGACGCATTAGCAAAAGCTTACAAAGAATTAAAAGCGGAAATTGGCAAAGTAATCATTGGTCAAGATGAAGTAGTAAAAGCAGTGATTATCTCTTTATTCAGCCGAGGGCATAGTCTTTTAGTTGGAGTACCTGGTTTGGCAAAAACACTATTAGTAAGTACCATTGCCGAAGTTTTAGATCTTGATTTTAAACGTGTTCAGTTTACTCCAGATTTAATGCCTTCGGATATTACTGGAGCAGAGATCTTAGATGAAAATCGACATTTCGAATTTATTAAAGGTCCTATTTTTGCAAATATTGTTTTAGCTGATGAGATTAACCGTACACCGCCTAAAACACAGGCCGCCCTCTTAGAAGCAATGCAAGAACGATGTGTAACGGTTAGTGGAGTAATGCATAAACTTCCTGCACCTTTCTTTGTACTCGCCACGCAAAACCCCATTGAACAAGAAGGAACTTATCCTTTACCAGAAGCTCAGTTAGACCGTTTCATGTTTAATATTATTTTAGATTATCCTTCTTATAAGGAAGAGATTGATGTAGTAAAAAGCACCACATCAAATTACAAAGCGAAATTAAATAATATCTTAACAGGTGATCAAATCGTTGCATTCCAACAACTCATTCGAAAAATACCTATTGCAGATAATGTATTAGAATATGCGGTTGGTTTAGCAAGTAAAACTCGCCCTGGCAAAGAAATGGCCACAGACAAAGTGAATGAATATATTTCTTGGGGTGCGGGTCCTCGTGCTTCTCAATATCTTGTACTTGGGGCAAAATGCCACGCGGCTATAAATGGTAAATATTCACCAGATATAGAAGATGTGCAAGCCATTGCCAAATATGTTTTACGTCATCGTATTGTGAGAAACTATAAAGCGGAAGCGAGTGGAATTACAGAAGAAGATGTAATCGAAAGCTTATTTTAATTCGAAAAAAATAATACATCATATATTTAAACGGTTGTTCCTTCTATTTAGGAACAACCGTTTTTTTATCTACCCCAAACATAAATTAAATAATACTATGAACTAATCTACCATTCGCCCAATTGACTAGGGCTTCGATGCCCAATAAGCGAGTAATCACAGCCTACAATAATGGGACAATAATCTAGAACTTAGTTCTTAGCAAGTCGTAAACATTGGAAATATTGCTTTATTGCACCTAGCAGAAATAAATCAAATTCATCTGATCAATATCTTCAACTAGTCAGTTAAGAAGATTAGCAGATAATGGTGGTTAAGTAAGTCAAGTTAGTAAATTTGATCTAGTTATTCCAAATGGTAGTATACTTACTACATTTCAAGATGGCTCTGCAAACTTAAAATTGATTAGTTGGACATATATCTATCGGTGCGGAGGCATTGACTAAAGATGGGGGAGGAAATTTAAAACTCATGGGAGTTACAAATTCTCCACGTTCTTAATTTAGTTTTAATACAATAAAAAAGGGGCTGTCAAATGACAACCCCTTTTTCTGTATCCATAAGGGACTTACTATCCCTCTAGCGCCATTGCGCCACTAACAATTTCAGTAAGTTCTTTCGTAATCGCCGCTTGACGCGCTTTATTATAATTGATCTTAAGTTCTTTCAATAAATCATCTGCATTTTCAGATGCTTTGTCCATTGCAGTCATTCGAGCACCATGCTCAGAAGCGTGGGTATCTAATAAAAATTTATGGAACTGAGTTCGAAGGATGGTAGGTACCATTTCTTGAAGTACGACTTCTTTAGATGGCTCAAAAATGAAATCTGCTTTCATTTGTTTTCCACTGCCTTCCTGCTTTTCTGCTTCTAGTTTTTTAATTGGAAGAAATTGTTCTGTATTAAAAAACTGAACTGCTGCATTTTTAAATTGAGCATAAACTACATCGATTCGATCATAGGTTTTATCTACAAAAGAATCCATGATAGATTGAGAAACTCGGGCGGTATTATCAAAAGAAAGATCAGAGAAAAGCGTAGTATGTTCATCAATCATTTTGATGTCATCATATCGTTTTTCAAAGTATTCTTTTCCTTTTTTTCCAATAAACATCAAAGTCATTTTACCCGCAGCTCGTTGAGCTGCATAGGTTTCTTCGATCAATGCTTTACCTTGTTTACACAAATAAGAATTAAATCCTCCACAAAGCCCACGATTAGAGGTCACTACGACTACTAATACATTTTCAATTGGTCGTTCTTTAGCTTCAGGCAGTTCTACTCCGCCTTCCATATTTGAAACTACATTCGTTAAAATTGAATTTAGCTTATTAGAATAAGGACGCAT
>JAHDCJ010000053.1:21291-36002 GCA_020629935.1 Saprospiraceae bacterium
CGGAAAGTATCCAATACATCTGCATGTTTGTTTTCCATTTCGGTCATGAAAATTTCTTCAAATTCACCTATTTTTTCTACAGGAACGTCAGCTAATAAACCTTTAGTTCCTAAGTAAATGATGGCTACTTGCTTTTCTACCGATACTGGAGAGTATTGTGGTTGTTTTAAGATTTCCACATTACGTTTTCCTTTTTCAATTACGGCTTGTGTAGCAGCATCAAGATCAGAACCGAATTTCGCAAATGCTTCTAATTCTCGGTATTGAGCTTGATCTAACTTCAATGTACCTGATACTTTTTTCATAGATTTGATCTGTGCAGATCCTCCTACACGAGATACCGAGATACCTACATTAATCGCTGGTCGAACACCTGCGTTAAATAAGTTAGACTCTAAGAAAATTTGACCATCTGTAATCGAAATTACGTTAGTTGGAATATAAGCCGAAACGTCACCTGCTTGCGTTTCAATAATAGGAAGTGCCGTTAATGATCCACCACCTTTTACTAAAGGTTGTCCGTTTTCATCTTTTGCATTCTTCAAACTATCTGGCAAGTCGTTCATAGAACGAGCAATTTCGTCATTCTTAATCACCTTTGCTGCACGCTCTAATAAACGAGAGTGAAGGTAGAATACATCTCCTGGATAAGCCTCACGCCCTGGAGGTCTTCTAAGAAGTAATGAAACTTCACGGTAAGCTACCGCTTGTTTAGAAAGATCATCATAAACGATCAACGCAGGTCGGCCAGTATCTCGGAAATATTCTCCGATTGCTGCTCCTGAGAATGGAGAGTAAAACTGCATTGGAGCTGGATCAGCTGCAGAAGCAGAAACGATTACTGTATAATCTAATGCTCCATGTTCTTCCAATGTTTTCGCAATTTGCGCTACCGTAGAAGCTTTTTGTCCAGAAGCCACATAGATACAATAAACAGGTTCTCCTTTATCGTAAAATTCTTTTTGGTTGAGGATCGTATCAATAGCAATCGCTGTTTTTCCTGTTTGACGATCACCAATGATCAACTCCCGTTGACCACGACCGATAGGAATCATTGCATCAATAGATTTGATACCTGTTTGAAGAGGTTCACTTACAGGTTGTCTGTAGATTACCCCAGGAGCTTTTCGCTCTAAAGGCATATCGTATTTTTTCCCTTCGATTGGACCTTTTCCGTCGATAGGTTGTCCTAGTGCGTTTACCACACGTCCAACCATTCCTTCTCCTACACTTAAAGAAGCAATTTTTCCAGTTCGTCTAACGACGTCACCTTCTTTAATTCCTTCTGCTGGGCCTAAGAGTACCACACCGACATTATCCTCTTCCAGGTTTAATACGATGGCTTCTACTTCGTTTTCGAATTTTACTAATTCCCCTGCTTGTGCGTTATTTAATCCATAAACACGAGCAATACCATCTCCTACTTGGAGTACAGTACCTTTTTCTTCAAGAGAGGAAGAAGAATCGAAGCCAGACAATTGCTGCTTTAAAATCGCTGATATTTCATCAGGTTTTACATCAACCATGATTAAAAGTTTTTAATGTATTCGTTCTTATTGAATTCTTTTCTTAATAATTCTACTTTGTGCGCTACACTGGCATCATAAAGTTTATCGTCCCATTCGATCACAAAACCTCCTAGAATATCTTCATTGATGAATGTTTCCAATTCGATATTCTTATTTGTTTTGCTACTAGAAAGTAAGGTCTCTTTAATCTTTTGTACGCTAGCCTCACTTAATGGTTTTGCTGTAGTAAGTCGAACCGAAGAGACTTGTTTATAAGCTTTGTATTGTTCGAGAAATGTTCGTCCAATATCCACCATATACTTCTCTCTATTTTTACGCAAAATGATATCAAAAAAGCTGTTGGTTAGTTTGCTTAATTTATTTTCAAATAAAGCATTAAACGCGTTCTTTTTCAAGTCACTTTTAATAATAGGGCTCTTCAACATCAGACTAAAGTCACGGTTTTTCGCTACTTCCATGAAGTAGGTAATATCACCATACACTTCTTCCAGTTGATTTTGCTCAACAGACAAGTCGATAAGAGACTTGGCGTACCTCGATGCTATTCGTGCAACTGACATAATAGAATTTAATTATCGTAATTTTCGTTTACCGAAATTACATTCATTAACTGATTAATTCAGTTTAATATCGTTGACCAACTTTTCAACGAATGCTTCATGCTCGCTTTGGCCTTTAAGTTCTTTGTGCAAGAGTTTTTCTGCGATATCTAATGCCATCTTACCTGATTCGTTTTTCACGTTGATCAGCATTTCCATTTCGCGGTTTTTAATTTCTTGCATCGCACTTTCGACTTTTTTACGATACTCGGCATCTGCCTTGGCCTTGGCCTCACTGATAATTCGCTCCTGAATTTCTTTAGCTTCCTTAAGCATCATTGCACGTTCTTCACGAGCTTGAACAAGTAAATCCTCGTTCTTTGCTTTAAGGTTAGCCATTTCTTCTCTGGCTTTTTCTGCTTGACTAAGTGCATCAGAAATATCCGTTTCTCTTTTTTTCAAAGCGGCCTGGATAGGTTTGAATGCAGATCGTCCAACAAGCCACCAGAATAGGAGAAAGATCACCGTTGTCCATATGAACAAACCCGGATCAGGCAAAATTGGCCAAAATGTATTATCTAATAAAAGCATACCTTTTTTTTAAAAAATGGTCAGGCATATTGAGTAAGTAATTACTTACTACAAATTACCTTTAAAAAAATTAGTCTACTAACTAAGCAGGTACTTGGTTAGCCAAGAAGATAGAAAGAATAATTGCGATAAGTGCAGCTCCCTCAATAAGAGCGGCCATAATCAACATATTCGTTCGAATATCTCCAGTTGCTTCTGGTTGACGAGCAATTCCTTCCATTGCTTTACCACCAATGTATCCTACTCCGATTCCGGCTCCTAATACTGCGATTCCGGCTCCAATAGACGCTAAAGATCCAATCATGACAAATTAATTTTAATACGTTTTGTTAAAAATTGTTTATAATAATATTTATGATCTCCTCTTCAGGAGATGTAAATTCTTTTTTAGTGATGGTCACCTTCTTCTACCGCTGCTCCAATATAAGAGGCAGATAAGATAGCAAAAATAAAGGCTTGTAAGAAGGCAACTAACAATTCAATAGCACTCATAAATACGGTTAATGCTACTGCCATGACCATTCCAATTGCTGATCCTCCTGCTCGTCCAATTCCCCATTCACAATATCCGATATCTCCAAAGATGAAGATCAACCCAACGAAACTTAAGATTACAATGTGTCCCGCAGTAATGTTTGCAAATAAACGAACAAATAAAGTTAATGGCTTTAAGAAAACACCTAAGACTTCAATTGGTGTTAATATAAGCTTTACTGCTGCAGGTACACCAGGCATCCAGAATACGTGTGCCCAGTAATTTTTATTTCCATTAATCGTGGTAACAATCAATGTAAATAAAGCGAGCACCATAGTGAAAGCGATATTTCCTGTAACGTTAGGATTTCCAATAAAAGGAACTTGACCAATTAAGTTTAAGAACAAAATAAAGAAGAACAAGCTCATAATAAAAGGCATGAACTTTTCATACTTTGGTCCAATTACTGGCTTACATACATCATCTCGCATAAAGATGAAGATCGGCTCAATAATTCGTTGCCAAAATCCTTGTGGTGGTTGTTTTTCATAAGTAGCATATCCTTTCGCTACTTTTCTAAATACAAACACTAAGAAAAAGAAGGCTAATAATAAGGTCAATATATTTTTTGAAATAGAGAAATCATAGAATGAAGTACCACCTCCACCTATAACACCGCCATCCCAAACAATTTTATTTTCTGCATGGTATGTTTTACCATGGTGATTTACCGTAACATGTCCGTCTAAATCTTTAACTACACAAACATCTTGTACACCCATTGGAAAATCATCTTCCGTAATTCGCATGACTTGTCCGTGATTCAGGATATAACGATCAACCGCTTTTTTACCTGTACCGTGATTTCCAGAGTAGTCAAACTTATTAGAAAGGAAAAAACTAAATCCATGTCCTTTAGCATAAAGAATACAAGGAAGAGGGATATAAATATTTCCAACGACATGCCAAGCGTTTGCATCAGCAATGTGATGCATGGCCGTACCAGCTGGATCGTATTTCCATCCTTTGGTACATTCTGCATATTCGTGATGTCCACAACCGTGTCCAGCGTGATCATCTTTTGCATGATCCCCTTTAGCGTGAGCCGCATGATCATGATTATGATCATGTGTACTATGATCATGATTGTGCCCAGAATGGTCATCATGACCTTGTGCACTCATCGAGCCGTAAAAGGCTAATAACAATATGATTAAAAAATTACGCATCCAATTTTGTTGTTGTCTGGTGTTATTCCGTTTTTTAAATCGCTGCAAAGGTAAATATTATTCACCTATATAAAAAGGAATTTCAACTTTTCGATCAATGTTTTTTTTATTTCTTCAGAAAAAAAATCATATTACCTTTGTTTAGCCAAATCATTGATATGGCGATGGACGTTTTCAATAAATTATTATTCCTTCATTACTTCAAAAAGTGGAATTTTTATTTCTAAACTCTATTGATATTTAATATTTAATTTTTTAAACAAAAACCTGAAATGGAAATCCCTATTTTTACAAAAAATCAGTTGGCTTTACGAAATGGTCAAGATCATGAGCTAATTTGGGTCGCTTACCTTGGTAATATCTATGATGTAACTTCAAGTAAGCTTTGGAGGAAAGGTCAACATTATGAACATTGGGCTGGACAAGATCTCACCGAAGAGTTGGAAGATGCTCCACATACTGATAAAGTATTTGAACGTTTTCAGATCGTTGGACAATTGAAATCTTAGATCGATTGTTTTGGGTTGTTTATTTGTATTTCCATTTTGAAAAGTAAAACAATTAATCTTAGATCTGAGAATTCTTATAATTTTAGGTTTAGGAATGCTCACAGTGACTGGAATCTTGGGTGGGCCCTCCCATTTGGCTCCGCCACCGCCGACCAGGTTACCATTTTCATGGTAGGGCAAAGCTTCGCCCTTGCTACCTAAGGCCGCATATCTTAAGTATCTTCATTTTTAAATAAACAGAAAGTTGTACACTTTTTCTTTGTGGTAAAATTGAAAAATTAAAGGGAAACAAAAAAACGAAATGTGTGAACAAGGTAATATCATAGGTCAATCGCATATTTTTTTTAGTGAATGTTTAAAATCTCCTATCTTTGCCCTATGGATAAAACCGCAAAATTGGACATTCGACTGCTTTCTCTAGATCAACTTATTGAATATTTGGAAGCTAAAGGAGAAAAAAAGTTTAGAGCCAAACAAGTTTACGAATGGCTATGGCAAAAAAGTGCTCGCTCTTTTGAAGAGATGACCAATTTGTCTAAAGCCTTAAGAGAAACCTTAAATCTCGACTTTTATCTTCGACCTATTGTGGAAGATAAAGTACAACATAGTAATGACGGTACTATTAAATCTAGATTTCGATTACATGATGGCCATTTAATTGAATCTGTTTTAATTCCTGTGGCTCACGACAATCGATTTACTGTTTGTGTCTCTTCTCAAGTAGGCTGTAGTTTGACTTGTTCTTTTTGTGCCACAGGAAGAATGGAGCGAAAACGAAATTTAGATGCTGGTGAAATTTATGACCAAGTGGTTTTGGTTAATCAACAATGTTTAGAAAAATTTGGAAAACCATTGACTAACATTGTTTACATGGGAATGGGTGAACCCTTATTGGCTTATAAACAGGTCATGCAAAGTATTGAACACATCACTTCTCCCCAAGGGCTTCATATGTCTCCTAAACGAATTACGGTTAGTACGGCAGGTATTGCAAAGATGATTCGAAAATTAGCGGATGATGAGGTGAAGTTTAATTTAGCTCTTTCATTGCATGCCGCAGATGATGAAAAACGAAATGAAATTATGCCAATCAATGAAAGTAACAAATTGGCCGTTTTAATGGAGGCTCTTGAATATTTTTATCTCAACACAAAGAATAAAATCACTTACGAATATATTGCTTTTCAACGATTCAATGATTCGATGGATGATGCTCGAAATCTAGCTAAACTTTGCAAACGATTTCCTGTAAAAATTAATGTCATTGAATATAACCCCATTGATGGCGCACCGTTCGAAAGATCAGATGCCGAACGTGTAGATAGAATGGCTAGTTTTATTCGAAGCCAGAATATTGCGATTACGGTTAGAAAAAGTAGAGGAAGAGATATTGATGCCGCTTGTGGTCAATTGGCGAATAAAGAATAAGGCATTGCTTCTTTTTATTCGAAAAAATTACTCAATCATTAAAACCTTAATAATTTTCCCTTTATTCCCTTCATGAGAAATGCTGATTTCTAAATGAATACTTGATCCTGCTTTGGCATTTTTAAATACATCACGCATGGATCTAGTAAGTTCGCCTTCACTTTCATAAGCAGTCTCTTTTTCGCCATCATCATATTTAACAATTAAATTTTCAACCTGTGTACCAAAAGTACAAAGGTCTTCTTTATTATAAGGTCCTTCACTCCAACTGTTGATATCTTCTGCTTTAAAAAACTCGCCTGTAAAGTCTTTGCAGAAGATCATTTGAAGCTTTTCAAAAGTAGGTAACTCATAAACATTATCCTCAAACTTATATCGTACGGGTAAATTAAATCGAAAGCGAACCAATTCCCCATTTTTTTTCGCTGGAATCCATTTCGGCAAAAGTCCAACTACACGAAGTGCTTCCTCTCCACAACCTCCACCTATATCTTTTGCGATCATGGCATTTGAAATATCTCCTGTTTTTTCAACCACAAACGAAATCACGACCATTCCTTCAATCCCTTGTTTTCGAGCAGTATCTGGATAAACGATTTGACTCAACACGAAATTCATCATTTGACTTTCGGAGCAAGTATTTCGATCTTCTAAATTGGGTAAATCTTCACATCCTTGAAAAATGGGCTTCTCTTGAACTAAGTTATAGATGGAATCAGTCTTAGGGCTAATGTTCTTTTTATTTTTCTGAGCTTGAGCATTAAGTACAATACAGAAAATAAACGCTAGGGCAATTATTTTTTTCATTTGAAAAATAGACTTGTTTTTAAATTAATAACTAGGCTTTACTCGGATAGGAATATTAACTCGAACATTAACCGCTTGACCTCTATGTTTACCTGGAATCCATCTTGGCATTTTTTTTATTGCATCTAAGACCATTTCTGCACAAGAAGAATCCCCACCATCTTTACGTATTACTGGATTAACAACTTGACCATCGGATTGAATAAGTACAGAAACTACGATAAGTCCGCATGGAATTATGCCTTCCTCTTCTTTAGGATATTTTAAATGCTTAAAAAAAAACTCCATCATCTTTTTATCTGCGCACTTTGATTGTTTTTTTTCATCTTCAATCTTCTCACAACCAGGGAAACGAGGCATTTCTTCTACGATCGTAAATTCTGCGATGGATGTTCGATCTATTTGTGCAAAAGAAATTTGGCCGCCCCATGTTATGATTAATATTAAGAATAAATAGCGTTTCATAATTTTCATTTAAAAAAGTAGTACTACAACTGACGTCAAAATTTAGACCAAGAATTAATTTTTCACTTCTCGTTGAATTCGAATATGGTTGTATAATAATATTCGAGCCAATTGTTTATTGTTTGAATGATTAGAAATTATAAAATCTTGTGCGCCCATCTTCATTGCATTTATTGCCAATTGGTCATCTTCTAAACCCGTAGTAATAATAAAAGGTTGATTTGGCGCTTCTCTAACAATCGTCTCTACGGTCTCTATTCCATTCGAATCTGGGACATGTAAATCGGAGAGAAAAATGTCGTATGTATTGGATCTTATTTTTTCTAGGGCATCTTTCATTCGTACCACATGGGTAAGTTCATATTGAAACAATGCCGCCTCACTTAATAAGATATCCGTTAGCCTTGCATCGGCTAAATTGTCTTCTAAAAATAAGATCTTCAAAAAGTACGAATTTTCCATAGTATTTATTACTTGGGATTAAAGATAATGAACTTAGCTTAATATTTCATTTCAAAAGTGAAGTAAAGCCCGTATATTGTGACCCGCTGCGATAAAAGCATTATAAAATTGCTTTATCTATGGAGCCCAACCTTAAGTATATGTACGATATTTATTTTTCGTAAATTACTTATAATATATTAATGCAAAAAAATATTTTATGAATTTTGAATTAACAGAAGAGCAACTTGCTGTTCAGGAAGCGGCAAGAGATTTTGCCAATAATGTTTTATTAGATGGTGTTATTGAAAGGGACCGAGACATGAAGCATCCTACCGAACAAATCAAACAAATGGGTGAGCTCGGTTTTATGGGCATGATGGTCAAATCAAAATATAATGGCGGAGAGATGGATAGCATGTCTTATGTATTGGCGATGGAAGAACTTTCTAAAATTGATAGTTCTGCATCGGTTGCTATGTCTGTTAATAATTCGCTAGTTTGTTGGGGAGTAGAAGAATATGGCACCGAAGAACAAAAGCAAAAGTATTTGACCAAATTAGCAACTGGCGAATGGATTGGCGCATTTTGTTTGTCTGAGCCTGAAGCAGGAAGTGATGCAACCAGTCAGCGTACCACAGCAATCGACATGGGAGATCATTATTTGCTTAACGGAACCAAAAATTGGATTACCAATGGAGGAACCTCACAAGTCCATTTAGTTATTGCACAAACCAATGCAGAAGCAGGACATAAAGGAATAAATGTCTTAATTGTAGAAACTTCGTGGGACGGGGTAGTTATTGGTAATAAAGAAGATAAATTAGGTATTCGAGCTTCTGATACCCATAGCATTATGTACAACGATGTAAAAGTACCGAAAGAAAACAGAATAGGTGAAGACGGTTTTGGGTTTAAGTTTGCGATGAAAACACTAGATGGTGGTCGATTAGGTATTGCTGCCCAAGCATTGGGTATTGCTGCAGGCGCTTTAGATTTATCAAAGGCCTATTCATTGGAGCGAAAAACATTTGGCAAACCTATTGCTCAACACCAAGCCATTGCATTTAAACTAGCCGATATGGCTACAGAGGTGGAAGCAGCTCGACTATTAGTTTATCGTGCAGCGCAGTTAAAAGATCAAGGCTTACCTTATAGCACCGCGAGTGCAATGGCTAAAGTTTTTGCATCTGAAGTCGCTATGCGAGCTACTGTTGAAGCGGTACAGATTCATGGAGGTTATGGTTATGTAAGAGAATATCATGTAGAACGATTGATGCGTGATGCCAAGATCACACAAATTTATGAAGGCACCTCAGAGATACAACGCATGGTCATTTCTCGAAGTATTTTAAAAGGTCAAATGTACGAACCCACGTTGCTTGCTTCTGAATAGGCAATGGGCTTTGCAAAAAATCTCCTTTTAATTTTAAATAAAAAAATCAATATCTCAATAAAAAAAGACTACCTAAATTAGGTAGTCTTTTTTATATTTTCAGCATGTGAAAAGGAAACTATTTCCCACCGCTTTTCTTCTTTCCTCTGTTTTTACCTGTATTAGTAGTTGTTCCGCCAGTAGATGTTTTAGTCTCTCCTGTAGTAGCTCCACCTTTGCCAGTGTTTGTACCTGTGGTAGAAGCTTCTGGATCTTTTTTACCTGTATTTCCTGGTTTTACCGCAGGAGGTGGTGGAGGTGGAGGTGGAGTCGTCGTTGTAGTTGTGGTTGTTGTGGTTGTCGTCGTTGGAGTAGACGCTACAGGTTTCGGAGGTTTAGCCGAAGGTTTTCTAGGTTTTTTAGCCGTAGTTTTACCTGCGTTTAAAATGGAATCTGCTTCGAAAATAGCCATTTGCAATGCCATTTCTTTACATTCATTTTCCTTTTCTGTAGAGAATTCAATAAGGTTAGCATCCACTGCTTCGAAAATTTCCATTTTTTGTTTTTCTAGAGCAGACATTTCTTTGTCGAAAGACATGAAAGCGATTACAGCGAACATGCTAATTACGACGCTTAATAACAAAGTCTTTTTCATGATATCAAGAATTTATTTTTTAATAATTTATTTTAAATTTGGAAGAAATTATTTTTCTTCTTCAGAAGCAGCTAATAAGATAGAATCTCTAGCGACTCCTACTAAGCCTTCAAAATCTGTTCGGCATTTTTCGTCGAGTACAGTAGTTAACGAATCTATACCGTTATCGGTAAGTTCTTCAATTTTTTTATTGACTTCATCTTCAGTAAGAAGAGCAGGCCCACTATTACAACTATACATGGCAAGTGCCATAAAAGCTACGATAAGGGCTAAAGTGAATCTTTTCATATCGTTTGGTTTAATGATGAAAAAAGGTTTTGGTTAGCTAATTCTAGATTTAAGCACCCAATTGAGTTCATAATTTGGTGTCTATCTGTCTATTTCAAGGGAATAAAGGTAATAAATTCTTTGCATAAAATTTCTTTGTATTTAAAGAATTAGTTATTTGAATAACTTCATAAGGCCAAATCACATGCCAAAAAGGATGATATCCCTATTCTTTTTTTTAAAACAAATAAAATAAGAGCTAATAAATACCTTCAATTGAATACTTTTTGATAACCTTTAAGGCCTAAGATTTTAGATTTGGAATAGTATTTGGATTGTATAGAATAAGCGTTTATTTATTGTTAAAAATTGCGCATTTATTTATCACTAAAACACCAAGATAATGAGAAAATTAATTTGTTTTTTTGCAGCCACACTGCTTTTCTCTTGTCTATTACAAGCACAGGAGAAAGACACTAAAAAGGAAGAAGAACGCATTGAACGTATTGAAATAGAAGGGGAAATTGTAAAAATTCTTATTTCTGGCGATGATACCTTAATGATTGCTGATTTGGAAGATGTCAATGTAATTTCTCCCGCTAGTTTTAAAGACAACGAAGAATATCGATATTATTTAAAAACACGTTATCGTGCCGCAAAGGTTTATCCATACGCCGTAGAAGCCATTAAAGTTTTTAGAGAAATTGAAGAATTTTCGAAGGATACTCGGAAACGAGAGAAAAAGAAATATATCCGTAAACTACAAAAAGATTTATCGGAAAAATTTGAGAAACCCTTAAAAAATTTGTCGCGATCCCAAGGCCGCGTTTTAGTAGAAATGATAGAGCGAGAAGTAGGCGTTTCTACATTTAAAGTAATTAAAGAAATCAAAGGTGGTTTTAAAGCTACTTATTGGCATAATTTAGGAAAGTTTTTCGGCTATAATTTGAAAAAGCCTTATGATCCAGAAGAAGATCATATTTTAGAAATGGTGCTTAAATCATTCGATATTTCGCATGATTTATAATGCCAATGGTTTAAAAGATTTATAAATGAAAGTCACATATTTACCTATGTGACTTTTTTATTCCCTTGATTTTACATAATAATGAGAATCATTTTGGGAAAACTGCGAATTCTGATGTACCTTTATCAATTCGAATAATTCTAAAGCTTGCATTTCCTTTAGGATAAAAAAATTATTGTAACGTTCCTTTAATCAGAATCCAAATTATTATTCCCCATGTCGAAAAAATGGTTAATTCACCCAGTTGAAAATGAAGATGTTGATTTGTTAAAAAAAGAATTGGAATTAAACCCAATTCTCTGCCAACTATTAGTGCAGCGAGGAATAACAGACCCTAATGATGCAAAATCATTTCTTGCACCTACATTTGAGGATTTAATTGATCCTGATCAACTATCTGGTCTTACCTCAGCTGTAGCGCAAATACAATCTGCTGTTGATAATGAAAAGCTACTTTATATTGCATGTAGCCCGGATTTAGATGGCATCTTATCATTAATCATTTTCAAGCGTTTCTTTGCTGATAGTAAAGTAAAGATCAAGCAATTTATTCCACATATCTTTGGGCCTGATTTTGATTTCTATGGACAAGCTCTAGCTAATGCTCCTGAAGAAGATCACTTAATGATTGGTTTTGGTTTTTCACCCATTGGAGAAGAGACTGCTGCTAATCAAATAGTTTGTTTTAATAATGCTTCTATTGAAATTAAAAATCAAGAGAATGTTACATTCATTAATCCAGGCGATGTAAAAAACAAATACGCATCTCCTGAATTAAGTGTAGTTGGGGTAGCCTATAAAATGCTTGCTGCTTACGCTAAAAACAATGAAATTAGCGAAGAAAAGCACCAAGCGTTATTACCATATGTTTCTATGGGGATTTTAGATTCTAATGCTAAAATTACTGGGGAAAATAGAATATTAGTTCATTTTGGGAATAAAATTTTAGGCGAAAACCCAGATGAGCTTCTTGCTCATTTAGTTAAAACTACGCGTTTAGAAAGTCCTGTATCTTGCAAGTCTTTGCGTGTTAAGCTAATTCAATTTCTGAATATGCCTTTATTATATTCAGATTGTGCCCTATTAGATGAGCTTTTCATGACGACCAAAGTCAATAAAATGGAAGCCACTACAGAAAAAATGGTGGCTTATCGCACTCAATTTTTTGAAGAGATGAGAGAAACCATGCCTGAAGCCATGCGCATGTATGATAGAGGAAGTTCAATTACTCGATTCGGTCTCATTATTTACAATCCAAAATGGGCTCCTTATTTAGCTCCTCGTATCGCTAATAACCTTATGGAGAAATTGAATCGTGTGGTTATGGTTGTTACTAATAATCAAGATGGTAAAGTCTATGGCTATGGCAAATCATATAGTGGTTATGACTTGGTCAAACATTTTGAAAATTTAGACTTAATTCCAAATAGTTTTTTCGGCAAAGAAGATCAAGTATCTTTTAGCTTTTCAAAACAACACCTCGATCCTTTCCGCGAACAATTTACAGAACTCATACAAGATCATTTTAATAAAGAAGAAAATCAGTTAGCAGAACTTTGTGTTAATGCTCCTATTGACTTAAAAGAACTTACACTTGATTTCTTTCATTCCCTTTCTCAATTTGCTCCGTTTGGCCCTGGGAATATTAGTCCTATTTTCCAAACAGACAATGTAAAAGATACAGGAAATTCTCGATTATTAGGCGGTGATCATTTAAGTATGGTGGTAAAACAAGGTCGGGCACCAGAACAATTTGGGATTGGTTTTGGCTTAGGAAAATTCCTTCCTAAAATTCAAAAAAGCAAATTTGATATCTGTTATACCATCGAAGAACAAAAGGTTAATGGTAAGCAATCTTTACGATTGAATGTTAAAGGAATCAAAATACGTACAAAATAAAGCCTTTTGGTTTAAATTTTGTGCACATTACCTCATTGTAATTCCTTTTATTCATAAAATTATCGGATGATTCTTCGAGCGAAAAATTTGGTTAAAAAATATGGCCGTCGCGTCGTTGTAAATGACGTTTCCTTAGAAGTTAATCAAGGCGAAATTGTAGGGCTACTTGGCCCAAACGGCGCGGGAAAAACCACTACCTTTTACATGACAGTAGGGTTCATCCGTCCAAATTCAGGTAAAGTCTATCTAGAAGATCAAGACATTACCAACCTTCCAATGTATAAACGAGCCAAAAGAGGAATTGGCTATTTGCCTCAAGAACCTTCAGTCTTCAGAAAATTAAGTGTCGAAGATAATATTTCTGCCGTACTAGAAATGACTAAACTATCTAAACGAGAACGGAAAGAGAAATTGGAAAGCTTAATTGATGAATTTAGCCTTGAAAAAGTGCGTAAAAGCAAAGGAGATACTTTGTCTGGAGGAGAAAGAAGACGGACAGAAATTGCCCGTGCATTAGCTGTTGATCCTAAATTTATTTTACTAGATGAACCATTTGCGGGCATTGACCCTATCGCAGTGGAAGATATCCAATATATTGTAGCAAGATTAAAACATCGACAAATTGGAATTTTAATCACAGACCATAATGTACAAGAAACCCTGTCTATCACTGACAGGGCTTATTTAATGTTTGAGGGTAGCATTTTAAAAACGGGCACAGCAGAAGAATTAGCTGCTGACGAAATGGTTCGTAAAGTATATCTTGGGCAAAATTTTGAACTCAGAAGAAAAACCATCGAATTTGATGATTAAACCTATCGTATAGGTTTACCCACTCGAATTCCATTTTCATAGCGAATAATAAAGGCTCTTCCAAAACCACGATTCTTTATCTTATCTAGCGCCCTTCTTGCTGCATTAAAATCATCAAACCCAACGACCATCACTCGCGTTAAATAACCTTCCTCTTCATCATCAACTCCTTCAAAAACTAAATTACCCAACTCTTCCACTCTAGTGTATTTATAGTCTTTATACTTCTGAACCGCTGATACTTGGATTCGGTATTCTTTAGTTGGTGCACTATAGGTAGATGAGCTAGAGCTTGGTGCGGTATATTCTGGGGATGAAATAGGTTCGCTTGTGCTTGGAGCAGGTCGACGACGTGGGGGAGCATATTTGTTACTGATATAATCTCCTCCTCCAGATCGCCCCGTGTTTACTGATCCTCCAGAAGGATAGACGACACTAGGCACATTCCGATTTACAGAAGTTGATGTATGATAACTAGGAGAAGAAATAACCTCTCGAACAGTTTCTGTATTCTCGATAGTCGTCTCAGAAGGCGAAATAACCTCCATTTCATTTAATACTACTTCATCGCCTATCGTAGGAGAAGAAATACTAGATGTATTCAATTCTTCTAATGGCTCAGGAACACCTACAGAGATCTCTTCAATCTCTGTTTCTACTAC
>JAHDCJ010000054.1:0-31453 GCA_020629935.1 Saprospiraceae bacterium
TTAAATTTATCACATCCTGAAGAATGGATTGAAACCTTTGGAATGACCATTTTAGAGGCGATGTATTATGGACTACCCGCGATTGTTCCACCTGTTGGTGGGCCCAAAGAAATTATTAAAGATGGCGTCAATGGTTTTCAAATTGATCAAAGAAAAAAGGAAGACATTGTCCATATGTTGAAACGGATTGCTAAAGAAAATGATTGGTATCAATGGCTTTCTCAAAATGCAAGAACAAGAGCTAATGGATTTAATATTAAGCATCTTGAACAGGATGTTTTTAAGATTGTAGAGTCTGTCATTTGATGTGTTCTAAAGGTAATCGCTTTAACGCTTGCTTATGATTTACCCTCATAATTCTTTAAAACGGAGAATAGACTAATGATCCAAGAAAAAGAGATTACTCCTTTTTCTTTACCTCAACCACATCCTGATAACGACTAAAAAGAATCATACCCATCACACAGAAAATAATAGCTACGATTCCTGTAGCTCGTATACCAAAATCATTACCTTGGCCTTTTCCAAGTAATAATAAAGAGGTAAATACGACAGAACCTAAAGTGATTCCAATCTTCATCATAAAGGTTCGAACCGCATAATACATACCTGCATGATTCTCTTCTGCAAGATCCATACGTTGATTGATGAGGTCTGCTACTATAGCATTAGGGATAATACCAAAAATAGCTAGGGCAGGGGCGGAGCATATAATCATTAGAGCCATTTGTAGATTTGGATATGGTAAAAAACCTGCAATAGAAATAAGTACAAAGGCTAAACCCAATACAATAAAACCAGCTAATACAATATTCTTTTTGCCATGTTTTTTAGAATAAATATTTATTGGTGCATAAAATAAAAAACTAGCTAGAAATGTCACGGGCATAAAGATAGCGACCGCCGATTCTTCCATGCCCAAAAGAATTGGAATATAATACACAAGGCCCAATTGAATTATGGTGATGGACAACCAATACATTAAATCAGAGAAGGTGAATAATCGAAAGTTTCGATCTGACCAAACGGTGCGAATCGATTTAAATATGGGTACCGCATTCTGTTCTTGCTTGGTATATTTTTTTTCATTTAAAAAGAATACGGGAACGAGCATACAGACTAAAGCAATACAAGTAAGGATACCTAGTGAAAGTTGAAAAGCCTCTGTAGGAGGCATCGTCTGAATAAAATGAGCTTTAAGTAAATGAATTAAATTTCCTAAAGCAAAGCCTACGGCCCAAGTGACCGAGATGATGGTACTGATTAGCATTCGATCTTCAGCGACATGGCCCAATTCACTAATCAATGCATTATAAGGAACGACATACATAGTGAAGAATAAATAAAATAGAAATACCATGCCCATCATCCAAGCGGTGTTTAAGGCGAGATTGGTATCGCTAATCGGATAGAACACCAGAAAAGAACAAATGGCCATTGGCACCGCGCTAATGGCTAACAAGATTTTTCGTTTACCAAATTTAGATTCATTTTTATCAGAAAAATTGGCAATTAGCGGATCGGTGATCGCGTCAAATAGTCGTCCTCCCGCAAGTATTAATCCGGCTACTGTTAATATACCTAAAATGGCCCCTTGGAAAATAAAAGTAGGAAAAATAACTTCTTCTCCTTTTTCTGGTGGCATATAAAAATAAGGAATTAGCGTAGCCACTCCAAAACTAGCCAATGACCAACCCAGTTGTCCAATAGAATAAATAATTTTTACCGAAAGAGGAGGACGCATGGCCATAATGAATTGGGTTTAAATGTAGACTATATTAGCATATGACTAAAGTACAAGATAGAATTTGTAATTTAGGAGTTTAACAAATGAACTAAAAAAATAAGGCTTTTCCAAATAAAAGCGAACTTGGAATGAAAGATCAAATCGATATTTTGATGGAAATGGTTTATCTAGATAAGGTTTCCGAAGGGGAAATACCAAAACGAGCTTTGAAACTTCGCGTAAATGATTTCGCATCTAAATAGCCTACTTCATAAGCGACTTGCGCGATGGTATTAAATGTACGATCTTCTAATAAGCCTCTTGCTTTATTTAATCGAACTTCTTGGATATATTTTTTGGGAGTAAGTCCTGTTAACTTTTTTAATTGCCTCGAAAGAGTAGATTTACTCATGGCAAAAGCATCCGTAACATCAGTTACTGCTAAATCAGAATTGTTTAAATTTTTGATGATATATGCTTCAAACTCGGCGAGCCACTCCATATCTTCTTTTGAAAATTCAGGAATAGATGATTCTTCTTTGTTTTTCTCTTGAGGATGATCTTTACGATTGGAAGCATTGTTTAATAGATTTTCAATGCGAACCAATAATTCTTCTTCTTGAAAAGGTTTGACTAAATAATCATCTACTCCAAACCGAAGGGCTTTTAGTTTGTCTTGAATATCTGCACGTGCAGTCAACATAATAATGGGCATGTGATTAAAGTAAGTTCTAGATTTAAGAACTTCTAGTAATTGAAGGCCGTCCATCTCTGGCATCATAAGATCACTAATGATTAAATCGCAAGGGTATTTGTGTTGTAAATTGGTTTGTAAAAAATCCAATGCTGCTAAACCATGTTCAACTATGGTCACTTCATATTTATCCTCTAAAATAATCTTTAGATATTCACTAAGTGAATGATTATCTTCTACCACTAAGATATGGGGTTTATTAGAATTTGGGGCACTCCCTTCTATAAATTTGTTAAACGTATCAGAGGTTTGATTGGTGTTTTTATCTAAATTATCAAATGTAGGTGCCTTGTCTTCAATAAGTCTATCTTCAGGGATATATCCTAAGGCTTCTTTTCTTGGGAATTTAAGAAAGAAAGTACTTCCAATTCTAAATTTACTTTCTATCCAAATGTCTCCATTCATCAAAAGGGCAAATTCTTTTGACAAGGCAAGACCTATACCTGCTCCACCTTCTGTAGTAGATTCAGGATGTTTCGATTGATAAAATCGATTAAATATAAAAGCTTGCTCTTCTGGATGAATACCTCGCCCCGTATCCGAAACGGAGATTTGAATGTTTTCTTTAAGGTCTTTAACTATTAAATGTACCTTTCCTCCTGACTGCGTAAATTTTATGGCATTTGATAATAAATTATTGATAATGATTTCTAACTTTTCTTTGTCTAATTCTAGATATAAATTTTCGGGGGCTTGGTAGGAAAAGCTGAAACGTATACTTCGATGTAAGGCATAAGTTTCGTAAGTACTAATGATGGTTCGTATAAATGGATAAAGGAAAACGATTTCCTCTTTGAGTTCAATAGTTTTCGAATCTAATTTGGTGAAGTCTAAAATGGAGACTACTAATTTTAATAAATCTTTGCCGCTCTGTTGTGCTTTTTGCAATAAAGTAAAATTGCGATTGGATAGATGACCGCTTTGCAGTACAGTGCCCACTGGACCTAAAATTAACGTTAAAGGTGATCGAAGTTCATGAGAGATATTGGCGAAAAATTGTGACTTTACTTGATCTAGTTTTTTTAAATCTTCGGTTTGTTTAATTATAATATCATGTTGAACTTTGATCTTTTCTCTAGACGCACGCATAAATAAAGAAAGGATAACTAAACCAATTGCAAATAGAGAAACGATAAAAAACAATAAGGAGAAAATGACTCTTTTCCTGCTTTGCTCTGAAATTTCTTTGGTTTGGTTTTTAATTTTTTGTTTTTGTTCTTGATTCTTATACTTGCGTTCAATATTGGTAATCACCCCTAAATTATTGAGGGTATTCATACTGTCTTTATAGATATTCCATTGTTTATAATGCGTGAGAGCTTTGAGGTGATTTTGTTGTTTTTCATAGGCTTGATAAAGTAAATTATGTCCACTTTCCAATTCGAATAAAGTAAGTTGATCGGGGAAAATAGTTAAGGCTTTTTTTGAAAGTACAATGACTTGATCGAATTGATTTTCATCTAATGCAATTTGGGCGAGTGTGAGAGGAATATGCATCAAACGATTTTTTAGTCCCATAGAGTCCGCCACATGTAATCCTTTGTTTAAATACTTTTTAGCAAGATTTAATTGAGACAGGTTTTGATGAGCGGCAGCTCTTGTTAAGTATAAATCACAGAGTAGATTTTTATCGGGAATGAGCCGCATATAATGCTCACAAGTATCCAATTGATTCAAGGCCTCTTTAGATTGGTGTACACTATTTAATTGCATGGCATATAGTAAATAATAATAAGCGAGGTCATTATGATCACCTATTTCTTTAGCAATTTGTAATGCTTTTCGAGCATATTCAATAACTTTTTTATCATCATTGAGATAAATCTCACTATAAGCAGCCATACGAGAATAACAAAATTGTAAGCTGGATTGGTCGTTTATTTCTTTGGCGAGTTCAATACAATCTACACAATAGGCAATCGCCTCTTCAAAACGATACAAGGTGTAGTGGATACCTGTTAGGCTAATCAGCATTTCGACTTGTCGCTCTTTACTTAATTTATCAAAAACTTTTTGAGCTTGATTAAAATAATACAATGCCGTATCAGAATTAAAAATTCTTGCAGTATTATAGATTTGACCCAATGCTAAATTGGTTTGAGCATAAAGATCGGGATTGTCATCCGAATCGTGGAGTTGAAGAATTTTAGAATAATAAAGAATAGTTAAAGAATCATATTGATGATCTTGAGTAAAATTCACTAGCTTTTGATAAGCTGCTATTTGATCTTTATTACTTTGAAGTTGTTGGAGTTGACTTAAGGAAGAATCAATGATCTGTTGATCTCTTGCATTAATTTCTTTGCTCATACTTTTTTGTGGAAAAAATAGGAGTAAGGCAAAACATATTAAAAGCAGAAATCTAGACAAATTCTAATTTTTGGGGTTAAAAATAAAGTCAAATAGTCTAGGTCAATTGATGTATCGTTTGGTGGAATAGTTTAATTATAATTGCTTTAATTTTTTGGGTTCCGCATAAAAACATAAATTACATTTTTTTTACATATAAAGCAAGAGCTAATAATGTTAAAAAAAATCACCTACCCTTAGCCTTTTAATCTTCTGGGTAGGTGATGATGATGTAGTTTTGGGGAACAATAAAACAATAATCTTACAGTTCAAAAGTACGGCATTTCTTCATTGGAGGGGTTGCAGAAAGCGTCAAATGCTTCACATTTTTCGTCTTTTTTTAATAAATCAGCTCTTTTTTACAAAAAAAACGATACGCCAATTAAAAATTGACGTATCGTAACCCATAATTAATTTGATACCCTTTGGTACCATTATCACAAGAAATCCACTTGTATTTTGAATGCTAATGCTAATTGGAACTCCTTTTAATCTAATCTGTAAAGGATTTCTTGTCGGGAAAAGCAAGTTTATTTAAAGGCTTAGTTTTAAAAATTTATAGGAAGCAATTCGTTGTTCTTCTTCTAGGAAAAATTGTACAATGTAGGTTCCTCTATTGATCGGATCTAAATTGATCCGTTGTTTTTCATCAGCGATTAATGATCCATTTAATAACAATCTACCTCGTAGATCATAAATGGCATAATTGGCATCTTGGGTAGATTCAAGGTTGATAAAATCTGTGGCTTTCGTAGGATAAATTTGCACAGGGTCTAATTGCGTCATTTTTATCGAAACAATGTCGCTATACGTATAGCTACCATCTAAATCCATCATTTTTAATCTATAGTAATAGGTACCCATTTTAAATACCTTGTTTTCAAATTGATAATAGTTTTCTTGATTTAATAGATCATTTCCAAGGCTTTCTACTTTGTCTATCGTTTGCCAATCTCTATTTGATTCAGATCGCTCAATCTCAAAATGAGAGAAACTTTCTTCTGCACTTGAAACCCAATTTAGTTGAACCGTATTTTCATTAGTTGATTTAGCAGAAAAAGAGATTAGATCTAATGGGAGAGGACTTAATGGGCTATTTACACTAAAATCGCCATCTCGAATCATAATATGATTATCATTTCTAGTCGACATACTATGTAAGCGTACAGCAAAGCTTGTAAAATTGGAACATTCTACATTGGTTAAATTTTTTCGAATATTATGTACGCTAGGGTAGTTATTCATGTAGTTATGATCTAAATGTAAGAGCACATGCCAGCTATCGGTTGGTGAACAGCGATATTGTATCTCGAAATAATCACCAGGGTTCATAGTACCTCCCCGATTTAAAATTACCTCTATCGGAATTTCACTTAAGAGGTTGCATGAAGTAAAGTCTAGGTTACTCAAATTGGGCACTAAATAACAATCGGCATTAGATACCTTCCATTGAGATGGAGTTACTTGATCGCTTCCAGTATTACAAGAATTCGTATAGGTATTATTATCTTTTAGATCTAAAATATAAGCGCAGCTTTGCCCGATTACTCGATTGCTAAATGCAATAAGAATCCAAATAATCCATATAGTAGTAAATAAATTGAAGCATCGAGTACTGATTTTTGAAGTAGTTAAAGTTTTCATAGAAAAGGGGATTTAAAATTATTAATGATAATAGTAAATCGGGTTAGGATGTTTGATGTCCTAAAGGTATGGGAAGCTGTGGTACTAAAAACTTCAATACGGATGCATAAAGATTCAATGGGGAAAAAGAGGGGGTATTTTGGTTCAAAATGGTTGCAGAAAGTGTCGTAGGCAAAAAAACATTATGGAGATTTTACAAAAAAAGCATTAAAATCGTTTATAAATGCTGACATTGAGCATGAGCAATAGTAAACCATAAATAAAATCTTCTACAGGGATAGATAAGATTCTAAATGTCATCTTCTCTAATTCATTATAACAAACCAAAGGAGCAGGACTAAGAATGCCCGTGAGTAAAGAATCAACAATTAGAAAAGGAAGAAGGACAAGAATGAACGTGCGGTAAAAACTAGATAAATTAATTTGAATTTTCCATTGTATTAAAAAAAGAAATCCAATCAATAATAAAACGGTAGAACTGGTGTACAACTGGTTAAAGAATATAACCGATAAACCAATGAGTATACCGAGTAAAACCAGACTTATTTTTTTGGAAAAATCAAGACTAAAATTTGTGGGAAAATAAACTTCCATACATTCGTATAAAAATAAACACGCATAGGGTACAGTTATAAAAAACAGCCATTCACCCAAAGGTAGTCCTAATAACTTTAAACTATTTTGATACAAATCCGAGTTGAATCCCCAAACACCTAAGTGAGTGAAGTAGATATCCCAAGGAATAAACAAAAGCATAGGAATGAAAATCGCCTTCCAAACTTTTGGCCATTTTTTATAAAAAGCCACTCGTCGATCAAAGGAAAGCAATATGGGAAAAAGAATAGTCAGTCCATTGACAATAAGATAAAACCATTGACTTTGGAGTGCCTGTGGTTGTCCCCAATTATATACCTCTAAATTTAATGGAGCTTCTGAAACTTGTGGATTTATCCATTGTATTCCAACGATAACTAGTGAAATAAAAAACAGAATCCAAGGCCATTGAGCAATAGCAGGACGACCTTGTTTGTGCTTATGTATGGTGGTTTCTCCCATAGCCTAAAGCATATTAAATCGATGCTTTAAAGTAGAGCTACAGAGTAAATAAAGCTTCTTGCGATCAGGCACTCGGATTCGTTCACTCATGATTTGTTGAGCGGGTGCTTTTTTAATCTTTTCAAACAATTTAGTATAATACACATAAGCAAGATATACGCCTAAACGAGCGCCTTTAGGTAATTTAGTAATACCAATATAGGCATGATCAAAATCTTTTTTGATGTCCTCTTCAATTTGAGATTTTTGAATATTGTCAAACAATTTAAAATCGATACCAGGGAAATACACCCGACCGCGCTCATCATAATCACTTTTCATATCTCGCAAAAAATTGATTTTTTGAAAAGCTGATCCTAAACTTTGCGCATAAGGTTTTAATGATTCATAGGAAGCGTCATCTCCTTTACAAAACACTTTCAAACACATTAAACCAATGACCTCGGCCGATCCATAGATGTATTGTTTGTATAGTTCATCTTTATATTTAGAGAAAAATAAATCCATTTGCATACTGTCTAAAAAAGGATCAATTAAATCTCTCCCAATTTGATACTCATGAACCGTCTCCTGAAAGGAATGCAATACTGGATTTAGGCTAATTCTTTCCTCAATCGCAGCATAAGTATCTGTTCTAAATCGATCAAGTAATGACTTTTTAGCGTGTTCATGAAAGGTATCTACAATTTCATCTGCAAAACGAACAAAACCATATATCGCGTAAATAGGATCACGCAAATCTTTGTGGAATGCTTTAATCCCCATAGAAAAAGAGGTACTATAACGCTTAGTTATTAATGCGCTACATTCTTTACATGTTGTACTATACAATTCCATCATGCGTATTAGGGTTTGAACGATTTGTAAATTTCATCAGCAACTACTTGTCCTGAAATAATGGAAGGGGGAACTCCGGGACCAGGCACAGTCAACTGTCCAGTAAAATATAGATTACTAACCTTTTTGCTTTTTAAACGAGGCTTTAGTAAAGCGGTTTGTTTTAAGGTATTAGCTAAACCATAGGCATTGCCTTTATAGGCATGATAATCTGCTTTGAAATCGTTATGTGCATAACTCCGTTGATAAACAATATGCTCTTTCAGGTTTTGCCCTGTAACTTTTTCCAATCGATCCATCATCATTTCGAAATATTGATTCCGTATAGCTTCTGTATCTTCAAGGTCAGGAGCCACTGGAATTAATAAGAACATATTTTCACCACCTTCTGGTGCACAACTTGGATCTGTCTTGGAAGCACAACATACATAAAACAATGGATCACTTGGCCATTTAGGATCCTCGTAAATTTCTTGGGCATGCAATTGAAAATCTCGATCAAAGAACAAATTATGGTGTAATAATTCATTTACTTTGATATCAAGGCCTAAATAAAAAAGTAGACTTGATGGAGCCATTGTTCGTTTTTCCCAATAGGATTCAGAATACATCCTATGCTTTTTATCTAATACGCGTTGCTCTAGATGATGATAATCTGCTCCTCCAACTACCACATCCGCAGGAAATTCATTATTACGGGTAATTACCGTTTTAGCTTTTCCATTGGGTACTTCAATTTTAACAACTTCTTCATCATACAAAAATTGAACGCCCAATTCTTCTGCTAAAGTCACCATGCCTTCTATAATTTTATGCATCCCTCCCTTTGGGTACCATGTACCTAAAACAAGATCTGCATAATTCATTAAGCTATACATCGCAGGTGTATTTTCTGGGGTAGCACCCAAAAATAAAACAGGGAATTCCAATAATTTGATCAACTGCTCATTTTTAAATAAGCTACGTACATGTTTAGATAAAGAACTAAACATTTGAAGTCGAAACAAGGATTTCATTACTCGAATATCCGCAAATTCGAAAAGTGAAAGACCAGGTTTGTATACAAATTCATTAATGCCTACTTGATATTTGTATGCCGCTTCCTTCAAGAATAATTCTAGCTTTTTACTGCTTCCCTTTTCTAAGGCTTCAAATTTATTTTTCAATTCATCTAAAGAGGCAGGAACATCCATTGTTTTTTGATCAGAAAAATAAATGCGATAACCAGGATCAAGTCGGTCTAAAGAATAATAATCACTTACTTTTTTACCAAATAAATGGAAGTACTTTTCGAAAACATCAGGCATCCAATACCAACTTGGCCCCATGTCAAATGTAAAACCTTGGGTTTCAAATTTTCGTGCACGTCCTCCTGGGCTACTATTCTTTTCAAGTATAGTAACCTGATACCCTTTTTGAGCTAGGCAGCTAGCCGCAGCTATTCCTGCAAACCCAGCACCTATAACAACTACAGATTTTGCCATTTGATATTTCAAAAGTGATTAATGTGAAGGAAACAGGATAAATGGCATTTTGTTTAATCTTTTTGCATTTTTTGGCGAAAAAGATTAAACAATCAAGGGTTTTATCTAATGAAAGCCTTATTTACTTGGAAAAGCTTTTGACCAAGCCATAAATCCACCTTCTAAATCATAGATTTCTGAATAGCCCAATTTTTGTAACATTTGTGCTGTTTTACCGCTTCGTCCACCTGATCGACAATAGAGTAGCACAGGCTGATCTTTTTTTAGTGCTTTGATTTTTGTTTCAAATCCATCTGCATTATAATCGATCAAAATAGCTCCAGAAATAGCACCTTGTGACATTTCTTCTGGAGTACGTACGTCAATAAGTTGGCCACCTGTTTTAATCTTAGTAGCAAAATCGGTAGGATTAAGTATGGAATAAATAGGGCCTTCTGCTGGGTTGGCGTTTTGGTTAGCCCCTTGGTTACATGCAGTAAAAAGGAAGCAAGCAAAAGAAAGGAAAAGAATCGTTCTCATATGGTGTCAATGTTAAAATTAGATGTAAAAATATTTTGTGCAAAATACTCATTGCATCCATATAAAACAACTGGCAAGTAGAAAATATATTCGTTTTTTTATGATGATGTGATTTGAAAAATATCTTACGTTCTACAGGCAAATCATTGAAAATCAAACACTTCAGCTTTTTTTCGCCTCATAGCTATGGCTACGAAACTAAAAAAGACCTTTGTCTTGGCTGTCAAGCATTTACCTTCGTTTTGCAACATAATTCTTAAACAATTTCAATAAAAAAAGATGGATTAAAAATCCAATTCATTGACCTCCTTTATTTTCAGGATCTGTTTTAGTTTTGGTAAATCCGTCGCTGCATTTATCAATTTTAATTGTGTAATTGATTCTATGATTTGCCCAGATGAATCTTTATGTTTTATGAGAATAGCATTATTACTTAACATCCCTTTCTGCTTATGAATAGAAATAATTTGATCATAAGGGATATTAATTTTGAGACTAGAGTTAGAAAGCATTCTAAATAGGTTAGAGAACGCCCGTTTTCTGCTCGTTATCGACCCATCAATACCTAAGATTAAAGAAGTGGCTTGTGTCTCTGCAATAACCGTTCTACTAAAAAGCTGACGGATAGCTAAATAACCCAATTGAATGCCTAGAAGAATGATAGGTAAGAAAATTAATTTTCTCAAAATCTTCTTGTGGAATAGATGCTCATAAAAAAGAAAAATGAGGATAAAGGATAAAAAGCCGAAAATAAGAATATACAAAAAGCGAGTGCTTTGTTCGATATAAAATTTTCTTTCTAATGCACTATCTTCTAATTCGATTGCTTCCTCAGAATTAGTCATCTCAAAATCTAAAGTGATATTGCGTTTTTTCAGCTCTTCCTGTAAAATCTCATTGACTTCAGGCGATAAAGATGAAGATTTATGTCTAGCAATCATTTCTAATTTACTATCAGAAAATTTTGCGTAATTATTTTTGATTTCGTCTAAACTAAGCATAAGATATTGATAAGCGAATTCTAAAATACGATTTTATTGAAAATGAATCAAGCTACTATTTTATGTAATGAAAGTCAATTAGGTAACAAGTATAAAAAAAAACTCCCAAAGCGATTAGCCATGGGAGTTCTTTATTTTAAGCGAAAGAAATATTATTCTTCCTCTTCTTTTTTAGCTTTAGGAGCTTCATCTTTAGTATTCAATTGCTCTTGAAGTTGAGAGAAAACACCTAAGTCACCTAAAGTAGTTCGCTCTACAGATTTGTTCTGTTTAGTTACTGCACTTCGAGTAGCTTTTCTTTCTTGTTTTTTCTGTGTTTTAACTTCTTCCTCTTCTCCTCTTTTTTGATCTTCAAGGTATCGAGTATGAGAAACTAAGATTCGCTTATCGTCTCTATTGAATTCAAGCACTTTGAAGTATAATGTTTCTTCTACTTCTGCTAAAGCGCCATCTTCTTTTCTTACGTGTTTGATTGGACAGAAAGCCTCTAAACCATAAGGAAGTTGAACGATAGCTCCTCGGTCATCTCTTCGAATAATCATTGCTTCATGGAAAGATCCTACAGGGAATACATTTTCGAAAGTATCCCATGGGTTTTCTTCCAATTGCTTATGACCTAAAGAAAGTTTACGGCTGTCTTGATCAATTTCTTCAATTGTAATATCAATTTGACTACCTACTTTAGTATATTCAGAAGGGTGAGAGAATCGCTTAGTCCAAGAAAGATCAGAAATGTGAACCATTCCACCAATTCCTTCTTCTAATTCAACGAAAACGCCATAAGGGGTAAGATTTTTAACCTCTCCAGAATGACGAGAACCTTTTGGATATTTCTCTGTAATTTCACTCCAAGGATCTTTAGTCAATTGCTTAAGACTTAAAGACATTTTTCGATCTTCTCGATCAATCGTTACTACTTTTGCTTCATGTTCTTGGTTCAGCTTAAAGTATTCACGTGCATTAATCGGTTGGTTACTCCAAGATACTTCCGAAACGTGGATTAATCCTTCAACTCCAGGTTGGATTTCAAGGAAAGCACCATAATCTTCAATATTTACAATACGTCCTTTAACAGAAGATCCTTCTTCTAATTCAGCAGAAAGTACTTCCCAAGGATGTGCTTGTAATTGTTTAAGACCTAAAGAGATTCGTTTTTTAGCATCGTCAAAATCAAGTACTACTACATTGATTTTTTGGTTTAATTCTAATATTTCACTTGGGTGACTGATTCTACCCCAAGAGATATCAGTGATATAAAGTAGACCATCAACACCTCCAAGATCAAGGAATGCACCAAAGTCAGTGATATTTTTAACCACACCTTCTAATACTTGTCCTTTCTCTAAACCACCGATAATTGCTTGTCGTTGCTCTTCAAGATCACTTTCAATAAGTGCTTTGTGAGAAACTACCGCATTCTTAATGGCTTCGTTAATTTTTACTACTTTAAATTCCATCGTTTGTCCAACATAGGAATCATAATCAATGATCGGCTTAATATCAATTTGAGATCCAGGAAGGAAGGTTTCTAATCCACCTGCATCTACAATAAGACCTCCTTTAGTTTTACTTACTACTTGGCCAGTAATTACTGTACCTTGATCATAAGAATCAACTAATGCTTCCCAAGCGCGCAATAATTTCGCTTTTCTTCTAGAAAGAACTAATTGTCCTCGGAAATCTTCTTGTTGCTCTACATATACTTCTACTTCATCACCAACTTTTAGATCCGGCATGTCTCTAAATTCTGATAAGGAAAGTAAACCGTCTGATTTATATTTAATATCAAGTAAAACATCACTATTACTAATTTCAGATACCGTACCTTTTACGATTTCGCTTTCAGCAATAGTGCTTAAAGAAGCTTCATATCTTGCAAGATAACTTTCGATTTCTTCTGGGGTATAATTAAGGGTGTCTTTTGGCCCTTTGTCCCAATCGTAATCGTCGTGACTTGTGCTGTTATGGTCAGCTTGTTCAATTAAATTTTCTAAGGCTTCTGCCTCTTCCATTTCTGGCTTTTCTTCTTCAATTACCGTTTTAACTACAACCGCTTTCTTCACGTCTTTAGTTTCTTCTGTAGTTTCCGTGTTTTCAGGAGTTTCTGTAATTGGAGTTTCAGTAACTGGAGTTTCCTCCACGTTCTGATCTTTTTCTGGATTCAGATCTTTGTTGTCCATAGATATCTGAATGGTTTTTAATGGTTAAGAAATAAATTAGCGCACAAAGATACGTTTTTTTAGCTAATATCGTAGCCTTATGTATCAAATTTAGTAGGTTTTTTAGGTGTTTTTCCCCGAAAAGGAAGAGGAAATGAAGAAATGTAGTGTTTTGAATGAAATTTAGCGCTTTAAGGCTGAAGAATCATATTGGATTGTAGATAACAAAATAATTTTCCTTCGTCAATGAAAAAAAAGAAAACGACCTTCTTAATTACCCAAAAAAAGGACTTTTGTTAAACAATTGTCTTGTCATAAATATAAATTAAAAATGTTTGTTTAAATTCGTATTTTACTTAGAAAATATTTGATTTATTATAGATAAACTCAAACTAAGTACTAACGATTTTATCCGCGAAAAAAATGAATTATGAGTGAACGTATTTGGCTTAAAAATTATCCAGAAGGAGTAGCAGCAAATATTAACCCAGATAAATACCAAAATCTGGTGATGATGATTGATGAAGTCTTGGTGAAATACAAGAAAAAACCGGCCTTTGCTTGTATGGGAACGAGCTTGACTTTTGGAGCAATTGACGAAATGTCTAGACAATTTGGAGCCTACCTATTATCACGTGGTTTAGAACCAGGGGATAAGGTAGCGATCATGATGCCCAATTGTTTACAATATCCGATTGCTTTGTTTGCTTGTTTGCGTGCGGGGTTAGTGGTGGTGAATACCAACCCTTTATATACCCCTAGAGAAATGAAACATCAGTTTATTGATTCGGGGGCGAAAGCAGTAGTGATTATTGATCTTTTTGCATCGAATTTAGAAAAAGTCATTAAAGACACAGGTATTAAAACCGTTATTGTTACGCAATTAGGCGAATTACTTGGGTCTTTAAAAGGATCTTTAGTAAATTTTGGAGTGAAGTACGTTAAGCGAATGGTGCCAAAATATAAGCTTGAAAATATTGTATCTTTTAAAGAGGCCTTAAACGCAGGAAAGAAATTTACACTTCCTAAACATAAAGGAAATCCGGATGATGTGATTCTACTTCAATATACCGGAGGAACTACTGGCGTTTCTAAAGGAGCTATGCTTACCAATCGGAATCTAGTAGCCAATATGGAACAGATACGAGCTACCATGTCGCAGTATATTAAAGAAGGGGAAGAAGTGGCTTTATCTCCTTTACCTATGTACCACATCTTCGCCTTTTCTGTTAATTGCCTGGCTTTAGGTGGAATTGGAGCACTCAATGTCTTAGTTACAAATCCTAGAGATTTGCCTTCTGTTACTAAAGAATTTAAACGAAATAAAATCACCATATTTACAGGAGTCAATACTTTATTTAATGCCCTAATTAATAATGAAGAATTTCAACAATTGGATTTCTCTGACTTAAAAATTACCGTAGGAGGAGGCATGGCTGTTCAAAAATCAGTTGGGGAAAAATGGCAAAAAGTCACAGGTTGTTATTTGTCGGAAGGTTATGGACTTACTGAATCTTCTCCTGTACTTACAGTGAATCCTATTGACGGTAAAGGACAATTAGGAACTATTGGTATTCCCGTACCTTCAACAGATATTCGAATTGTTGACGAACAAGGGAATGTTTTAGGCATAGGCCAAGCTGGAGAAATTCAAGCTAAAGGGCCCCAAATAATGAAGGGCTATTATAATCGTCCAGAAGAAACCAATAAAGTAATTTCTGCTGATGGTTGGTTAAGCACAGGAGATATTGGTTTAATGAAAGAAGATGGATTTTTTCAAATCGTAGATCGCAAAAAAGATATGATCTTAGTTTCTGGATTTAATGTATATCCCAATGAAATTGAAGAAGTCGTCGTCACCCATCCCAAAGTAATGGAAGCCGCAGCTGTGGGAAAAAAAGACGAAAAATCAGGCGAATTAGTCGCACTTTATGTAGTAAAAAAGGATAAATCTTTGACGGAAGAAGAGTTAAAAGCTTTCTGTAAGGAGCAGTTCACAGGGTATAAAAATCCAAAGTTTATTTATTTTAAAGAAGAACTTCCTAAGACGAATGTAGGCAAAATACTCCGAAGAACGTTGAGAGATGAATTGAATAAGGAATCCTAAAGGGAGAAAAATGAATATTCACAAAGTATTGACAATCAGTAATTTGATGTAATTGGCTTTTTTGATAAAAAACACTGTATTTTTATTTTATTGTAGTTTTTTTGTCTGAATTTGTGTTAAATAATAGAATTTTATTTCGTTTTCTTTGATTTGTCCCATGTATTTGTCATCTTGCCGAAAGAATGGCATTCCTTTTGCCATTATAAATGTAATAGACCGAAACTATTTGATTAAAACTAACGTAATATTTATAAGCGTTAGGTGTCTATCAACAAAAAAAAGGAATATGAGAGACCTGAGAAGAATTTGGATTTTAATCGTTTTGTTATCATCGATTAATGTGTTTGGGCAAGGAGGAGTTCATACAGACATCACTAGAGAAGATACCACCGACACCACTGTAGAAGATATTATGCATTTGAATGAGCATTATAATATCAATGAAGTAAGAGTGGATGATGTATTCATTTTTCGAAATGGAAAATGGGTGAAATGGGAAGAAGGTATGGAAGATGAATCACCACAAGTGGCTGGTGACATATTACATGATGAACCTAAACCTGAACCTGAAGCAGTATCTGAAAGTGGAAATCCTTTTGCAGTAAATGTTGCTAATCAGAGAGAAGTGCAAGAGCAAAAAATAATTGCTACACCTCAAACACAAATCAATAAAATACCAGAAGTACAACGTGCAAAACCTGTAGAAGTTCAGCAAGTAAATGTACAAAAACAGGCAAACACCCAATCGAATGCGTCTAAAAGTTCAAGTACTAGAGCTTCCTCTTCATCTAAGAGTAAATCTACTAAAAGTCGTTCTTCTTATTATAAAAAGACAAGAATGAAAAAGCAAAAGCGTAAACGAGCCCCAAAGAAAAAAGGGAAACGTTGTTACCGTTTTTAAATTCGTTTTACTTCAAAAACCGATTAAGCCATTGGGTCATCTCCCAAAGCATATGTAAAATAGATTCTCTACTTTTATATCCGTGACCTTCATGTGGAAGCATCACTAATCGTGCTTTTTTCCCATGACCTTTGAGCGCATTATAAAAACGCTCACTTTGCATCGGATAGGTGCCAGAGTTGCTATCTTCTTCTCCATGAATAAGGAGTAAAGGAGTCTCTATTTGATGAGCAAAAGTAAAGGGAGAAATTTTTGTATAAGTTTCAGTAGCTTCCCAATAGGTACGTTCTTCTGATTGAAAACCGAAAGGAGTAAGGCTACGATTATAGGCTCCACTTCGAGCAATCCCCGCGGCAAAAAAATCAGTATGAGCTAATAAATTAGCCGTCATAAATGCGCCATAAGAATGACCACCAATCGCAATTCGTTTTGGATGAGCAATACCAAGATTTATTAAGGTATCAATGGCAGCCTTGGCGTTAGCAGTAACTTGTTCGATAAACGTTTCATTAGGTTCTTCTTCTCCTTCACCCACTACAGGCATACTAAAATCTTTAAAAATAGCATATCCTTGAGTAAGTAAAATCAAAGGAGAGTGAGAAGTAATTTTCATAAATTCGAAAGGAGAATCTTTTACTTGGCCTGCCATTTCCATATCCTTATATTCTTTAGGGTAAGCCCACATTAAAACGGGAAGTGGGCCATCTTTTTCCTTATTATAATTAGGAGGAAGATAGAGTTTTCCATGCAGCTGAAGACCATCTGCTCGTTTATATTCAATACGTTTTCCATGAATTGATTTTAGCCATTCATAGGGATGAGGAAATGCGGTAATGGCTTTTGTCGTTTTACTTTCTATATCTAAATAATAATAGTTTGGTGGATCTTCTGTTGATTCTCTACGAATGAGAATGGTCTTTTTATCTTTATCAAAATCTAAAGGTAAATCAAAGTAAGGTGCTTCGGATTGCCACAAACGTTCTTTGGTACCCTCTTCCCAATAAAATCGATCTAGAAAAGGGAATTTACCTTTTGGGGAATCTCCATTTCCTTTTAAAAATAAAGCTTTTTTATCTTTTGATTGTAGTAATACTGTACGCCCCATTTTGTTTACCGTGGTTTCAAAACTTCCTGGGTTTTCATAGAGATCTTCCCACGAACGATTAAAAAGTATCTTAGGCTTTTTATGGATATGGTCAGGTGAAAATTGACTAGTAATTATTTGCCGATTTGACCACTGCCATTCATTGATAATGGCCATGTCGCCCGTGGCCCAATCAATATTTCCATAACGAAGATGGGTTTTAATACTTTGTTTTTTTTCTTCAAAAGGAGCTTCAATACTAAAAAGTTGATCTCTATATGGAACTTCATTCTTAGGATCTCCTTCGTCTAATGCTTCTGCCCAAATAAGGGTTGCAGGTACATCTGCTCGCCATTCAAAAGCCCTAGGGCCTTTTCTTACTGCGCCAAATCCTTTCGGAATATTTTCTGCCAAAGGGATTTGAGCGAGGTCATTAATTAATTTCCCATTCATATCCCATATACTCATTTGAAATGGGAAACGTAGATAAGGCACGGCATAAGAAAATGGAGGCTTCATTTCTGAAACTAATAAAAATGCTCCATCGGGAGAAGGACTTACATATTTGTACATTCCTGGTGATCCGATCTTTTGCTGATTGCCTTGTAGGTCAACTTTTATTATTTGTGTAGTGGTTAAATAGGTGAAAAGCTTTTCATCATATTTGTTTTTTAGCAAATCTTGATAAGTTCGTATCGGAGCTTTTATCCCATCATTTTCTTGAATAGCCGGTCCTATCGGTACAGTAGACTTTTGTGGTTTTTCTCCTAAAATCACGGCTCTGAAAATCAAGGTTTTACTATCAGAGACCCAGCGATAAGGATAATTATTAAGTACACTGTTCAGTATAGGCTTGGTTAATTGATGAGCTGTTTGAGTAGGTAAATCTAAATACCACAACTCAATGCCTGTTTTTGTTGTATTGGTAAAAGCCAATTTTTTTTGATCCGCAGACCAACTTAAATTTCGAATCTTTGCATTTTTAGGTAAGCCTTTTACGGGAATTTGACTTGCCCCATCCTTTATTGCAATATCCATATAGTAGGTAGCTCTAGAAGGAGAAAAATTATTGGGATCTATACGTAATCCAGCTAATTTTAATTCTTCAGAAACCATATCTGCAATGGAAGGAATACCTTTTCTTTTTAAAAAAAGCGTGTAAGAGCCTTCACTATTTATGCTTAATCCTGGAGTAATTGGCGCATCAATAATGTCAACAATACCCTTTGGGGGGATTTGGTAAGGTAACTGGTTGTTGGTCATGTCAAATTTGAAAAAATATAATGTGTTGCTAATTTAAACTTATTTTTCGGAACTTAAAATTTTATTGATAGCTATGCTAATATCTTCACCTTTAGAACCTAGCATAAAATGTGTTCCGCCAGAAATGGTAATCGGTGCTTGAATATATTTGTACGGGAAAATAAGATCTTTTGTACCATGAAGATGAAAAATAGGACAGTTTATCTTCTTTGGTTTCCAATGGGCTACTTGGCTAATTCCCCATCGAAATAGTACAGGACTTGCCTTTTCTAGCATAGAAAGAAAAATGTGTTGTTGCTCCTTATCCCATGATTCTAATCGAAGTCGTCTTTTGGCAATTTTTTTCTTAGCAAAATCAACAGAAACCCATTGATGTAATGGAAAATTTCTCCCTAGAAATAAAGAGGAAGGCTTTTCTTTTTCTGCTTTTATACTAGCAATAAGAATAACTTTGTCAATTTTTGGTAATTGAGCAGCAATTTCTTGAGCAATTACTCCTCCTAAGGAAACCCCAATTAATACTGGATTAGAATCTTTAATTAAAGGAATGAATCGCTTGGCATATTCTTCTAAAGATTCTTTTGGATATGGCACAGGCTTTTCCAAAACAGTAGTTTCTATGTCTAAAGATAAGTGTCGGAATATACGCCCATCAGATACCAATCCTGGAATAAGGTAAGCTTTGGCCATGAAGTGGGTTGTACGGGTTTGTTGGGATTAATTTTTTCGAAAAAACAAGCCTATCAAATTACTTGACATCTTTGGAAACGAGTTTAGCATCTTGTAAAATATACATTAGATCATTTATATCACCCGAATTTAACTCTAAAATACCTTTAATGGTTACAGCTTTAGAGGTAAATACCATGTTTTTATCTTCTGAATAAACTTCCATTACGGTTTCAGGGCCCGCACCACCACAAAAATAACACATGCTATATGGGTAAGCTGAAAAGACAAAATGCCCTTGTTCTTTGTATCCCTCTACAGGAACAATATAACCTTGAATTTCAATCTCTTTGCCATCTAAAGCCTTTATTTCTTTACTAAAAACGGGGACATCTACATCAAAACCCATCAATTCATCATATTGTTTTTTGTAGGTAACTTTTGCTAGGGTTTTCCATGTACTTTGTGCTTGCATGGTAAATGCACATAAAGTAAAAACCAAACTGAGAATAAGAACACTTAACTTTTTCATTTCTATCTAATTATTCAATTAAAATTATCCTTTCGCCAATGTTTTTGAAATTTCTAATTTAGAAGCACGAATAGCAGGGATTAATGCAGCTACAAAACCGACTACTAATGCGCCTACAATTAAATATACTTCTTCTTTCAAAAACAACAAAGAACTAAAGTCATATTGATAAGACTCTTGCATATAACGTGCCAAGACCATCATTCCGATGTGTCCAGCTAAAATTCCTAGCAAAACGCCAATTAATGCCATTAATAAACCTTCGATGATGACTAATACGAATAATTTTGTTCTAGAGCTTCCCATTACACGCAATAGCGCTAATTCATAAGCCCTATCCTTTAATGAATTAAATAAAGAGATGAAAATGCTTATTCCTGAAACTAAAATAATAAGGAAGGCTAAAGCTCTCAATGCTTTTTCTCCAACCCCAATCATTTCAAATAGTTTGGAGGTTTGATATGCTGGAGCGGCTGCCATCATTTGCGTATTTGCATTGATTGATCGAGGCATATTCAATGTGCGGATATCTGTATTGTTTTTATATTGTATTAATACAGAGGTCAACTCTTTCTCTTCAAAGTCGGGATGTTTTTGGAAAAACCCACGACTATTCTTTACTACTTCTGGTAGGGGAGGAGTGGCATTAGCAAGGGTATCAATAATATCATGCGCATGATCGTGATCATGGTTATGGTCATGATCTTCTTCCTCATGACTATGTCCCTCATGGCTTTTCCAAACCGAAGGAACGGAAGTTAAAATGAGTTGATCAAGGACAGAGCCATTGGGTTTTAAAATAGAAGAAACTGTAAATGGATGATCTTCATGTTGAGTAATGGCAGCACCAAAACCGTGGGCACTAACAAAAGTGTCTCCGACTTTGAGATGGAGTTCTTTGGCTACTCTTGCACCTAGAGTGACCTCAAAATCTTGTTGCCATAATTTACCTGATCCCACTTCAGCCTGATAAACATCCAAATAATCATGGGTAGTGCCTACAATACGAAAGTGTTTATAACTATCTCCAAGTCCAAGTGGAATAGCTTTTTTGATCAATGGATGTTTTTTATTAAAAAAGGGTCGTACCTCTTCTAATTTAATATTTCCTGTGGGATCGTCAATATGAAAAACACTACATAGAATTAACTGTAGTGGACTCCCTTTTGCACCTAAGACTAGATCAATACCTTTTAGGTTTCGATCAAACTTTCCAGCGACTTGGTGATTGGTTAAGAGTAAGACGGTAATTAATCCAACCCCTAAGATGAATAGCATTAAACTCAATAAGGTGTTGAGTGGTTTTGCTTTAATATTTTGCCAACTTAATCCGAGTAAATTCATATTTAGTGGGTCGTTAATGCTTCAAGGTGAATTTGATTTTGGAATCGATCTTTGAGTCGTTGGTCATGTGTGACGACGAGCAAAGTGGCTCCATTTTCTCGCGCTTGTTTTTCTAAAAGATCAATTACTTCAGCACAATTTTTATCATCCAAAGCGGAAGTAGGTTCATCGGCTAAGATCAACTGAGGTTTGTTGATTAAGGCCCGAGCGATGGCCAGCCTTTGTTGTTCGCCTTGACTTAAGGCTTGCACATTGGCGTTTGTTTTATGACCAATTCCCAATTGTTCCATCAAGTCTTGTATCCGTTTTAGATTGGGTTTTTTATTGGCTAAATATTGAGCAATGGCAATGTTTTTTTGCGCCTTCAACGATTTTATAAAATGCGGTTTCTGAAATACTACGCCTATATGTTGTCCTCGAAATTGATCGAGTTGACGTCCACTGAGTGCTTCAATTTTTTGGGATCCAATTTGTATACTTCCTTGTTTAGGATGTAAGAGCCCCGCAAGTAAATGAAGCAAAGTTGTTTTTCCACAACCCGATTGGCCTAGGATCAAAGCTTTTTCTCCTTCGCCACATTTAAAATCAGGAAAAATGATCGGTTTTGCATTTGGATAAGCAAATTGTAAATTGGTAACATTTAGCATAGAATGATTCAGGTATTATGAAATGTAAATATAAGGATTACTTGCACTAAAAGTAAATTATGGCATCCATTTTACGATCTCATAACATAAGTCGATTCACATTGCTTTTATGGAAAAGATCCTTCGCTCAATTATACGATTGTATTAATAAAAAAACCAATTTATATCAATGATATAAATTGGTTTTTTTATTGATTATCTTTAGGTCATCACCTACCCAGTTTCAGGATTTTGATTTCTACCCGTTGATTCTTTTTCCTACCAGATACCGTATCGTTATTGGCTATAGGATCACGTTTACCATAGCCTTTGGCTTCGATACGGAAAGGACTTATTCCTTTCTTGACAAGATAATTTTTAACAGACTCCGAACGATCTTGAGAAAGTTTGTCACAATAGGAGTGTGGAGGTAAACCATTCGTATGTCCACCAATCTCAATCTTTACATCTTTATTATTATTTAAGAAGCTATACAATTCTTGTAAAGTGGGGAATGACTTTGGGTCAATCTTAAAAGTATCGGCTTCGAAATAGATATTTTCCACTCGAATTTTATCGCCTTCTTTTATTGTAGAGCGATCCAATTCAGGAATAAATTTTTCGGTCTTTGGAGGCGGAGGTGTACTATTATTTCCTGCCACTTCAATTGGATCTTTGGGCTTTACAGAAACTGGATCTGTTACCTTAGGGTCTTTAGGAGGAACATTAATGTTTTCTGCAATAGGTTCCGAAATTTCAGGATCTTCTGGGAATTCTTCACCACAACTAATGATTGCCGAACAATTGTCTAATAAGACATTTCCATTATAAGCAAATAAGGTAGGCGTTTTATAAAAAACTTCAATTAGGATAAACTTAAAATTACGTCGAGGCTTAAATTTAAATTTATAATTTTTCCATTCTGTATGTTGTATGGTGCCTGTTTCATCAAGCAATTCTTTTTTATCACAATATGAATTTCCACCCCAAATTCTTACGACACAAGAACCAATATAGTCATCATAAGATTGCGACCATTTACTCGCACTCCAATATCGACTGGAACGAGCTAACTTCATCTCAAATTCATAACATTGTCCCATCTCTAAGGACGTATTCAACATTTGGCCAATAGCTTCCCAAGTATCATTACCACGTGTTACCAGCCCCAAATAACTATTTCCATTATAACTTTGTGTAGTTACTTCAAATGCACCACTTGGGTGTGTATCTGGGGGTGTTTCTCCCGGAAAACCACAATCAAACCAACCCGCTGGCGTCAAGCTACCTCTTGGGGGACCTTCAAATGAAGGATTATCTAAAAATATAGGCTGTCCAAAGCTCCACAAGGGTAAAGCTAACAGCATCATTAAAAAAAAGTGTTTAAGATTCAAGTTCATATATTGAAAATTAAAAGAAAATTTATGTTATCAAATACTAAGCAAAAGCCTCGCCAAATTTAAAACAATTGATTAGGTTTTTAGCTAATTGTAGGCAGTAAAGCGTATTTGTTATGTAAAAAACGCAAAATATGACCAAAAATTTTAACATGCACCTATTCTTAACACCTTTTTAAGATTTTAATCAATCTTCCATGTGGATTAATTCTGATGTAGTCTTTCAAACAGACATATTCAAGGAAAGAAGTTGTAAATTGTCGGGTATTAGCTATATTTATTTTGAAAAAAAGTAGAAATTTATTCCTTATAACCTACTAAATTAAATACATCTTTTTATGCGTAAATTTATTCTTTTTATCCTCGGTTTTGCTTGTTGTTTTTCTGTAGAAGCTCAAGTCAACAAGAAAGTTATTCTTGAATTTTATACTTCTTCTCAATGTGGAAATTGCCCTACAGGTATTGGAGAAATTCAGCGACTCTTAGACCTTTATGGAGAAGATAATATTATTCCTATTAGTCATCATGCAGGTTGGCTGCCTGACCCCATGGGATTTACTGGAATTGAACTCATCGCCCAACAAATGACAGGTGGAGCGCCAACCGCTACGATTGACCGAATGAAATATACAGGAGAGAGCTTTCCTGCAATTGATGTCAATGATTGGGAGGCTAAAATTGTAGAGCAACTAGCCGAACCAGGTGTGGTTGCTATTGATATTTCTGGAACGTATCAACCTTCTATTCGCCAAATGGAACTTACTGTAAATACGAATTTTGAGTCTGTTCCTAATGCAGGAGATCTTCGAATCAATCTAATGATTTTAGAGAATAATGTATATGATGGTGTAAATTATAATCAACAAAATTATAATAATAATACAGCAGGTCATCCATTTGAAGGAGCAGGAGCTCCAATTGTAGGTTATCAGCATAAAAACGTAACTCGGGCTATTTTAGATAATCATTGGGGAACGGCAGGAGTGATACCCAATAGTCCAGCAATGGGAGTAGATTATACCGCAAATTATTCCTATACGATTCCTACAAATTTTGATGAAACGGAGTTGATTATCGTTGCTTTTGTTTCTTATTATGATACGGATGTTTCACAGCGAGTAGTGTTGAATGGTGAAAAAATAGTGATTGGAGATTTAGCATTAACCTCAAACCAATTGCCTGATTTTATTGCTGCTTTTCAAATGGGACCTAATCCGTCAAATGATTTTTTAAATCTTTCATTTGATCTTAACCAAAAAGAGGAATTAACCTTTCAAATTATTGGTGTGGATGGTCAGGTAGTTTACCAAGAAATGGAGTCTTTTTCTTCTGGTGCTCAAAATAAAAGGTTGGAATTGGAAACCATACCCAATGGTAGTTATTTTTTGAAGGTTGGAACCAATGATTCAGATGTAAGTTATCCGTTTGTAGTGCTAAAGTAAATGTTCAATACCAAATTATGGACTTATTTTAATATCCCAAATTTGATTCTTTAATAACAGAAATTCTGGACAAGTGATGTGGAAGGGTGCGACGAAGGAGCAGATAGTCTTGACGATAGGAAAGGCTAGCCGAGTGCACAACGAGCCCTGAAACGTAACGACCCAAAGCGAAGCGAAGGGATGGCCCCAAAAAAGAAAATTAAAACCCCGCTTTTAATTCTAATTTACGTTGGTGTAAATCTGCTTTGATTGCATCTTCGAACGTCTTTTTAAAACGAGTTTCATCTTCAATAGTGAGTGTTTTACCTTGATTTGATTTACTTTTTACAAAATAAGCCTCCATTGCAGGAGCAGCACTTTTGAACACACGCGCATCAAATTGAACCTTAACATCAGTAAAAGAATTATTGGCATTAATGTGGTTTACTAGGCTATCAAATGAAGGTTTTAAAATGATAAAAGCTTCTTCCGTTACTTGATCTACATTAAGATCTAATGCTTCTTCATTAGAAGCTAAGAGTAGTTTTCGTTCAACAAAATTTTCGTATCGATTTTCGAGCTCGCGCAACATTTCCGCAGATTGATCTCCAATTTTTTGAGTGTCTTTGTTTCCCAAATAAATTAATAAAGTCATGACGATAATAAGAATCAAGATGATAAAAATCCACGGTGGCATAGCTTAATTGTGATTTAGTGTTTTTAAAGGTAAAGAAACCTTTTGAATTACTTAAATGTTTTTTTATTAAATAGATTTGATTTTAAATTACTTCATTAATAAGGGATCGAGTAATTACACCGGGCTCATATTTTTTTACCAAAAGTTGTTTTATTTTTTGATACATGCCTGGGTTGTTTATGAAATCCACATCGCCAAGTTCGACGACTAAGATAGGCGCACCCGTTTCCATTTTGAAATAATCTAAATAGGCATCTTGAATGCTTTGAAGATATTCTGGACTAATTTCTTGTTCATAACTTCGTCCTCTTTTCCGGATGTTTTTAATCAATTGACTAACGGGTCTATGGAGGTAAACCAATAAGTCGGGTTTAGGAAATTGTGCATTTAATATTTGAAAAAATCGTTGAAATAATCGAAACTCTTCACCACTTAAATTATTGCGAGCAAACAATAAGGTTTTTATAAAAAAGTAATCGGCTATGGTTCCTTTTTTAAATAAATCAGGTGATTTAATGTATTGTTGAAGTTGTTGATATCGTTCTGCCATAAAAAACAATTCAACGGCAAAAGCATGTTGATCAGGTTTTTCATAAAAGAGGGGGAGAAACGGATTATCTGAGAATTGTTCAAGTACCAATTGAAAATTAAACTCTTCAGCCAGTTTGCTACAAAGTGAAGTTTTACCTGCACCAATATTTCCTTCGATGGCAATAAATGTATTTTGCAAAATGGGTGATTAAGAATTTTCGGGATTAGTTAAACGAGTGACTTTTAAATCATCTTCACAATCCTCAAGTAAAACTTGGATGCTTTTATTGAGGGGCTTATGCATCAGATCAGGAACAATTTCATTCATCGGAATCAAGACAAAGTTACGAAGATGAAGGTAAGGGTGAGGAATGTTTAATGTTTCAGTTTCAATAATTTCTTCTCCATAAAAAAGAATATCGATGTCAATGGTTCTTGCTCCCCAACGTTCTAAACGCTGTCGTCCTAAATGGGCTTCAATTTGGTGAATTTGATCTAAAACCTCCTGTGAGGTTAAGGTCGTCTCTACCTGCATCGCTTGATTAAAAAAAGGATTTTGGTTTTTTATTCCCCACGATTCACATTCATAGATAGCAGATTTCGAAGTGATTTTACCAATTTTTTGTTCGATAAAAAACCTTGAAAGATTTAAATATTTTAGTCGATCACCAATGTTACTGCCTGTATGAAGATAAATTGTTTCCATGTGTTGACACAAAAATAAACAACTAATTGGAAAACTGAATAGAATAAGAAAACAATCTAAAAAGTTGATTAATAAAAAGCGATCAAGTGTCTAAAATACTTGATCGCTTTTTATAAAGAAATTGTTTTTTTTATTTAAAAACTTTAATCATTAATTTATCGAATCAAGGTGACATCACCTTTCATAAATACAACTTCTCCGTTATCACAAACCACTTCAGCATACCAAGCGAATACGCCTGGATTCATATCTTTACCATTTAAGGTGCCATCCCATCCTGCATCTGGATTGTTAATTTCGGTTTCTCTATTTTCAAAAACTTTTTCTCCCCAACGATCATAAACTCTAAACATTTGGACATGAGATATTCCTTTTCCTCCTTGTACATAAAAGGCATCATTAGCCCCATCTCCATTGGGGGTAAATGCAGTAGCTACAAAAGTTCGTACAATTTTATCTACTATAATACGGACTTGATCTGAAGCTTCGCAACCATTGCTATTTTGTACAGTTACTGTAAAATCAGAGGTGATCGCAGGACTTGCTACTGGATTTGGACAATCTGTGCAACTTAAATCCTCAATATCATCAAAGGTAGTCCATGTATAAGTGACGTCTGATAGGGCCGTGGTGATTGCTTCAAGTTGGGTAGAATCGCCAATTTCAATGGTGATATCTTCTCCTGCATCAACCACTAATTCTGGTGGTTCTGAAACAGTAACATTGAGCGTGTAGGCACAATCATAAAAATCCCTTACAAAAATTTGATAATCATCCGCAGTTAATGATTGAAAAATATTTGATTGTTGATAATTGATTCCGTCCATACTATAAAAATAGGGAAGTGTTCCTCCAGTGGTATTTAAAATTACTCTTCCGTTTTGGCCACCATAACAACTGACATCAATTATTTCTGCAATTGAAATGACTGGACCATCTGGCTGTAAAACCTCTACATTATCAACAATTATACATCCAGTCTCATCCGTCACCGTAACCGTATAGAATCCTGCAGCCAAACTGTCAATGGTTTGAGTGGAATCTCCATTGCTCCAAGCATAATCATAAATACCACCTATTGGAGTGGAACCTCCTGATGGATTTGCCGTTGCAGTTCCTGTAGAATCTCCAAAACATTCTACAATGGTAGCACTTAAGGATAGTGCCAATGGCTCGCCTTGTTGTATGGTATAAGAACCTGTATCTGCACAACCAGTAGCATCTGTTACTGTAACTAAATACGTTCCAATAGAAAGACCAACTGCCGTTTGGGTGGTTTGTCCATCTGCATTGGGTGACCAATTATATGAATATGGAGGAGAACCTCCGTTGATATTTACAGTAACAGTGGCGTCACTATCTCCAAAGCAGGTAATTTGAGTACCTGTAATACTTGTAATTAAGGGAGAGGGTTGAGAAACAGTAATACTACCAGCAGTGGTACAGCCATTCGCATCCGTAACCAAAACAGAATAAGATTGTCCGCCTGTTAACCCAATGGCAAATGGGCCCAATTGACCATCACTCCATTCATAGGTATAAGTACCAGTGGAGAAAGGCGTTCCTCCTGAAGCGGTAGCCATAGCTTGACCATCACTTCCTCCAAAACAACCTGTACTTTGCTGAGTAAGACTCACCACAACTGGACTTGGCTCCGTTATGGTATAAGAAGCTATATCTACACAACCATTTTCATCCGTAACCGAAACAGAATAATTTCCTGCACTTAAATTATTTGCAGTAGCACTGGTTTGGCTTCCTGTATTCGCATCCCACAGATAACTATAATCTCCTGTTCCTCCAGTTGGAAAAACACTAGCAAAACCATCACTCCCTCCATTACATGATACGTTAAAACCAGAGATTGTGGTAGACACTGCAGTCAATGGCTCTGTTACTAAAATATCATCTGTACGTGTACAACCATTGGAATCCGTAATCGTTACCACAAAGGTTCCTGCATTAAGGTTAATAGCTGTTGCTGCAATTTGATTTCCTGCATTATTATCCCATAAATAACTATAAGGACTAGTTCCTCCTGTAGCGACTACCGTTGCATTTCCATCATTCCCACCTAAACAAGAAACCGCATTCATCGAAGTTGAAGAACTCATAGGACTTGGTTGATCTACAAAGATGGAAGTATTTTTGACACATCCATTGGCATCGGTAATGGTAACAAAATAAGTTCCTGAAGCTAAGCCAACTGCGGTTGGCGTAGTTTGACCACCTGAGTTTCCAGACCATTGATAAGTATAAGGTGTAGTTCCTCCTGTGGCACCAATAGTCGCGGTTCCTTCATTAGAACCAAAACAAAGGGTGGGCGTACTTGATGGAGGAGTTAAAGTTAATTCTGTTGGTTGACTAACCACTATGCTACTTGTTACGATACAACCGTTCGCATCAGTAACCTCAACGATATAGGTGCCTTCAAATAATCCAAAGGCGGTTGTACCCGTTTGATTTGTTGGATTCCAGCTATAAGATAATGGAGCAGATCCTCCACTAGCGCTCACCGTGGCAGTTCCATCGACTCCGCCAAAGCAAGAAATAGGTGTAGCACTGATATTGTCGATTACTAAAAGGGGAGGTTCTGTAATTTCAGCACTCCCAGTAACACTACATCCTTCCACATCAGTTACGGTTACGGAATAAATCCCTGCGCCTAAATTATTGGCGGCTGCGGTATTTTGACCTGTAGGACTCCATTCATAGGATAAAATGCCACTACCTCCAGAGGCTTGAACAATGGCAATGCCATCCGTATCTCCATTACAATCTAAGGCACCACCTGAAATGTTGTTAATAACTAATGGTGGAGCTTGGCCTACTACAACCTCATCGGTTATGATACATCCGTTATTATCTGTAACTGTAAGTGTATAATTTCCAGCGGTAAGGTTAATATTGTTTTGTCCAGTTTGACCATTGGACCAATTATAGACTAAAGGAGAAGTACCACCAGAAGCCGTTGCTGAAGTAGAACCCGTAGCACTACCAAAACACGCGGCAGGTAAACTAGAAATATTATCAATAGCTAAAGCGGCAGGTTCTCCGACAGTGACCATACTGGTTGTGCTACAACTATTCGCATCGGTCACTAAAACGACATAGTTGCCAGCAGTTAATCCTAAAGCAGTGGTGGTGGTTTGTCCAGAAGGATTCCAAACATAAGATAAAGGAGCCACACCACCAGATGCAGAAACACTTGCGGTACCATCATTTAATCCAAAACAAGAAGCTGGTGTAGCACTCGTTGAATTAATATTAATTCCAGCAGGTTCAGTCACTGTGGTGTTTGCTACCTGAGTACATCCATTGGCATCAGAAACGGTAACTACATAAGCGCCTGCAACTAGTCCTGTGGCATTAGGTGTAGTTTGTGTGTCTGACCATAAATAACTTAAAGGAGGTGTTCCGCCTGAAGCTACTACATTTGTTGTACCATTTGAATCTCCATTACAAGCTAAGGCACTTCCCATGATCATATCAATACTTAATGCGGTTGGTTCAGAAACTACTACAGAAGTTGTTTCAAAACAGCCACCTAAATCCGTTATGGTTACGGAATAAGTATTGGCTGGAAGGTTGCTCACACTCGCCGTATTTTGTCCACTACTCCATTGGTAAGTTAATGGTGGTGTACCCCCACTTACATTGACATTGACAGAACCTGTGTTTGTACCATTACAATCTACAGGTGTAGCAGAAATACCATCGACACTCAAGGGCAAAGGCTGACTAACTTCAACCGTTTCTGTAACGGAGCAGTTATTTTGATCTGTAACTACAACTGTATATATCCCAGCTCCTAAAGCCGTTGCGGTAGGATTCGTTTGATTACCTGGTGTCCATAAATAATTTAAGGTGCCTGATCCGCCACTTGCATTTACAGTAGTTGTACCAGATGCTTGACCAAAACAACCAATTGGAGTAGAACTGATCGTGTTTAGTTGTAAAAGGCTAGGTTCCGTTACCATGATGTTGTCAATTTGAGTACAACCTACATTGTCTGTAACCGTTACGGTGTAGTTGCCTGCAATTAGCCCAGTAACACTTTGTGTAAAATCACCTGAACTCCATTCGAAAGTATAAGGGCCAATTCCTCCACTTGGAAAGACGTTGGTACTTCCATTACTTTCTCCATTACAAATAACAGGAGTCATTGTAATATTGTCAATTTGCATTTGGGGATTTTGACCCACTAATGTAATTCCTGTATCTGAACAACCATTGACATCAGTCACTGTTACGGTATAAGAACCAGAAGTTAAACCTGTAGCAGTGGCAGTAGTTTGGCTATTCGACCAGTTATAGGTTAAAGCTCCTGTTCCTCCACTTGCATTGGTTGTAGCTGTCCCATCATTTCCTCCAAAACAAGTAACGGTGGTTGCATTGACACTTAAGACGGTGACTTCAGATGGTTCTTGTATTTGTACTGTGGTTGAAGCAGGGCATCCATTGGCATCCACAATAGTTACCGTGTACAAATCTGCGGCTAAACCAGTAGCTATTTGACTAGTCTGGCTACCTGCATTGGCTGACCAAAGATATGTAAAAGGAGCAAGTCCAGAAACAGCACTTGCGGTGGCATTCCCATCGGTTTCTCCATTACAACTAATATCATTTTGATCACTTATTGAGGC
>JAHDCJ010000054.1:31553-35939 GCA_020629935.1 Saprospiraceae bacterium
ACATCATCAGCATTTGCAGTAGCTACATCAATATCTACAATCCCTGTGGTAAAACTTGCTGCATCTAAAAACACTGCCGAATCATAGGCTTGATCTCCTACATCTGCAATAGCTAATTTAATATGGTAGGTTTCACAAGGAGTCACTTCGGCTACTGCTTCGAGGACCACAGTAAAACCATCATATTGTACTGTAGTTCCTCCTGTATTATCTATGTAAAAAGCTGAGCCCCCTAATTGGCAAGTTGTAGGACAACAAGGTAAGCCAAATAAGCCACCACATGTAGCAGGGTTAGGGTCACAACCTGCACTAGCTCCAACTGATCCATTATTTACCGAGTTTATGGCCACAGGAATAGTAGTTGATGGAATTAATGCGATATTGGTGCCAGGAGCAGGATAGTTAATTGTAGTTCCTCCACTCAATAAAAAAGCAAAAATATCATTGTATTGCGAACAAACCCACTCATTGTATTCTTCTGAAGCAAAAACATATTTAAATCGAATGGTATCCGAAAGAGGAATAAAGTCAAATTCTAAGACGGTAGCATCCAAAGTATTGTTTGTGCCAAGAATATTATTGAGGTCGGTATCGGAGGCATTACTTCCATTTGCTCCTTCAAAATCAGTGGTATTGGCAGAATTAGAAAATGTACCACCAGCTAAACCTGTGGTGAGTACTACACCACCATCAAGTCCTATATTAGAAGTGGCACCATCAAAAGTACCAATAGCTGTGTTTACTCCAGTAAATGAAATATTAGAAGCATCTACTCCTGCCCCGAGCAAAACATCTGTGACTAGTTGGTTAGTAGTTAACGTGGCATTGTCCATTGTTAATGGTTGGGAAAGAAGCGGGGAAATTGAAATAAGAAAAAGAGAAATGTAGATGAATATTCTCATAGACGTTGGATTTATTTGTAAGGGCTAAACGATTAAGTCATTTAAATTTAACATTTTTTTTTGAAAAAGATAGAAGTAAGAATACTAAAGTTGATAATATTATTATATGTGAAAATATAACGTAATTAAAGCATATAACGTCCAGTAAGTCCTTGTTTTTCTTCGACAATAAAAGGTGTTTTGTCTAAAAATATGTTAAAATCAACGGTATTGTCCTTATGTTTGCATAATTACATAAGGATGGGATGCTTTAATTTTATTCATTCAAACCCATTCATTTAAACTTTTATAAGAAAATAATCAATGAAACAATTTTTTAAATTTCTTTTTGCTTCTTGTCTGGGGACCATGTTAGCCCTGTTTTTAATTGTAGGTCTAGTTTTTTGGAGATCGATGGTGATGGTAAAGAAAGCCAATGCTGCGGCCAAGGTAAAACCTAATACCGTATTGAAGATTACCTTAGGTGATCCAATTCCAGAAAAGGCAAATAATATGGCTGTCTCAGGTGCAGATTTTAATCTAGAAGGCACAGCGGGATTGTATGATTACACCCGAGCTTTGGAGTTAGCTAAAGAAGATGATAAGATTAAAGGGATTTATATGGAACTAAATCCTGGTGCGATAGGAATGGCTACGATGAGTAAGATCAGAGAAAGTATTGCTGATTTTAAGGAAAGTGGAAAATTTGTAATTTCTTATGGAAACTATTATTCTCAAAGTGGTTATTATATGGCGTCTGTTGGAGATAAAGTATACTTGAATCCCGCTGGAGGTATTGAATTTGGTGGGTTTTCTGCCCAAATTCCATTCTTTAAGAAGTTTATTGATCGCATGGGAATAAAAGCACAAGTGTATTATGCAGGAAAGTTTAAGAGTGCTACAGAGCCATTTAGAAGAGAAGATATGAGTCCTGAAAATCGACTTCAAGTACGCGAATATCTGGAGGATAATTATCAGTTTTTCTTGAAAGGTATCGCTGAATCTCGATCAATTCCTGTAGGAAGTTTACGAAAAATGGCAGATAATTTAGAGATCCAATTTCCTACTGATGCATTGGATAAAAAGTTAGTTGATGGATTAAAATATAAAGATCAATTATTAGATGAACTTAGAGATCGAATTGGTTTGGATGAAAAAGATGACATCAACACGATGTCAATTAAGAGCTATTTTAAATCGGCTAAAAAACCTTCAAACTTTAGAGCTAAAAATAAAATAGCCGTGGTATTTGCAGAAGGAAATATTGTAGATGGAAAGGGAGAAACTGGAAATATTGGAGGAGATCGATATTCTAAAATTATTCGAGATATTAGAAACGATGATAAAGTGAAAGCTATTGTAATGCGAGTAAATTCTGGAGGAGGAAGTGCCTTAGCTTCTGAATTGATTTGGAGAGAAATAGAAGAGGCCAAAGCACAAGGTATAAAAGTAGTAGCGACTATGGGAGATGTGGCCGCAAGTGGAGGATACTATATCGCTTGTAATGCCGATAAGATTTATGCGGAACCAAATACGATTACTGGATCAATTGGTGTTTTTGGTATGTTACCTGGTGTAGGGGAATTTATGAAAGAAGAAGTTGGGATCACTTTTGATACCATTAAAACGGGTAAGTTCTCGACTTTGGGTTCTCCTTTCTTTGATGTTACAGATACCGAAGGAGCAATTATTCAACGATCTATTGATTCTGTTTATCTTCAATTTTTAACTCGAGTTTCCAATGGACGAGATATGGCATTGCCTGACGTAAAAGAAGTGGCACAAGGTCGAGTGTGGGCAGGAACGAAAGCATTAAGTATTAAGTTAGTTGATGAATTAGGAGGATTAGATGATGCAATTAATACTGCAGCAGAACTTGCAGATTTAGATGATTATAAAATTTCTCAATACCCTAAAACAAAAGAACCTTTACAACAATTAATTGATTCTTTTACTGGTAAAAAATCAGTACAGTCCATGATCAAATCAGAAATGGGAGAAGAGTATTACCAATACTATTTACAAGCCAAAGAAATAAAAAATATGTCAGGGATTCAAGCTAGAATGCCTTTCCAAATTATAATACATTAATCTTAATGTAAAAAGTAAAAAAGCGAGTTGAATTTTCAACTCGCTTTTTTATTGCCTAATTCTTACTTTCAAGCAGCGTTTTTATTGATAAATTCGCTCTTACATTAAACGTTTAAGCTAAATTTCTATTTAGCCACTGGGAATAAATGGTGTGTTCGGCGAGATCATTGTGGTTGCCTTCCTCTACAAGGGTGAGATCAATCAATGGATTTAATTCTTTTAATTCTTCTGAGTGATTATAAGGAATTACTTCATCTTTTTTCCCATGGATAATTGAAATAGTAGAAGTTTTTAGTTCTTTGATGATATGATCATTTCTAAAGTGGTATTTAAGCAATTTAGAAACAGGTAAAAAAGGAAGGCTCGATTTGGCGAGTTTTAGTAAACTTAAAAAAGGAGATTCTAATAAAATCTTATTGACTTTTATTTCTTTCGCCAAATGAAGGGCAACACCTGTGCCTAATGATCGACCAAATAAAACGATAGGTGTTTTAGGGTTTTGAGATTGTATTTGTTTGTAAATGAAAATAGCATCTTCAATTAATCCTGATTGAGATAATTTCCCAGTGCTTTTCCCATAACGTCTATAATCAGGCATCCAAACTTCATAATGATGTTTAGTAAATTGTTCTGCCACGAACCCCCAATCTTTTAAAGAGCCAGCATTACCATGAAAATATAAAACAATTCCTTTTCGAAGTGTTTGATCTTGAACTGGAAATGTTAAAAGATTTAAAGAGGTTTTAGTGTTTGGATTAAATTGATGCTCATGGAATGGGAAGGGAAATTCAAATTGAAAATCTTGACTTAATACTTCAGGATAAAAAAGTAATTTATTTTGATTTGAATAAATAAGCCAACAAATTCCAATATAAGCGATGAGCGTAAATACAACTAAAAATAAGAGAATTGGCGCGATAGACATATTAAATTTTATTAAAGCGAAAATTATAAAGCGTAAACATAGAAAATAATTCTACGCTTTTTAAGTTATATTTAACATGTGAGATTAAAAAGAAAGGTAGATGGATGGATTGAGTTCAATTAATTACAAATAAAAATGTTTATCATTTAAAATAATACAAAGACTAATTTAGACTTTTAGATAGAAAAAATTAACCGTTTTTATGTAAAAAAATGGTAAATTGGGCATCACTTTATATAAAAAGAGCATATGAAATATTTTTTAACTTTTGCTTTCCTATTCATTTCATTATTTGCATTTTCCCAATCAAGTGCAATTAACATCGATGAAAGATTATTTGATTCTCATGAAGAAGACTATCTGAAACGATTAGAAAATCAACATCCATCTATTTTATCTTATCTCAATTTTTCCCTAGATAATTTATGGGAAATCCAAACGTACCCAGAAGGAAAATTAGCAGATATAGAAATCATTGAATTTGAAAAA
>JAHDCJ010000159.1 GCA_020629935.1 Saprospiraceae bacterium
CATACCAATAATTCCTAAAAGATTATTTACTTTTGTAGCATACAAAAAAATATTCCATACCAATTTATTTATCATGCAAGACCAACCAACAATCACTAATCTAAATATTTCTTCTTTCCATCCACCTAAAAGAACGTTAATGGGCCCAGGACCTTCCGATGTCCATCCTGAAGTTTATGAAGCATTAGGGAGATCTACCATCGGACACCTTGATCCCGAATTTGTGAAGATGATGGATGAGGTCAAAGCTTTGACACAATACGCTTTCCAAACGAAAAACGAATTAACAATGATCGTTTCGGGGCCTGGTTCCGCAGGTATGGAAACCTGCTTCGTGAATTTGGTTGAACCTGGGGATGAAGTCATTGTTTGCCAAAATGGAGTCTTCGGTGGTCGAATGAAAGAGAATGTCGAACGCTGTGGCGCAACCGCAATTATGGTGATGGATGATTGGGGAAAACCTGTCGATTTAGAAAAAGTAGAAGCTGCGCTCAAAGCCAACCCTAAGGTAAAAGTAGTAGCTTTTGTCCATGCAGAAACATCTACAGGTGTACGTTCGGATGCCGAAGGTTTATGCAAATTAGCCAAAGCGCATGGCTGTCTTACGATAGTTGATACGGTAACTTCTCTAGGAGGAATTCCCGTTTTAGTTGATGAATGGGGAATGGACGCCGTATATTCTGGAAGCCAAAAATGTTTGTCTTGTATTCCTGGGCTTTCGCCCGTTACATTTAGCCCAGCCGCAGTAGAACATATCAAAAATCGAAAACACAAAGTACAAAGTTGGTTCCTTGATCTTAACCTTGTTATGCAATATTGGGGCGGAGGAAAAAAACGATCGTATCATCATACCGCACCTGTGAATTCTTTATATGCCATGCATGAGTCTTTAGTTGTGCTACAAAAAGAAGGATTACAAAATACTTGGGATCGACATCAAACCATGCATCTCCAACTCAAAGAAGGACTGGAAAACTTAGGGTTTAAATACTTGGTAGAAACCAATTATCGCTTACCTCAATTAAATGCTGTTTATCTTCCTGAAGGATTAGACGAAGCAGCTATCCGTAAACAACTTTTAGAAAATGATAACCTTGAAGTAGGAGGCGGTCTTGGTGATCTCGCAGGAAAAATTTGGCGAATTGGACTGATGGGATATAGCGCAAAACAAAGCAATGTCGATTATTGCCTTCGAGCCTTAAAAGAACTTTTATCCTAAGCCTTGCTTACGGAAGATTCCATTTCTTTTTTAAGTTGATCTAAGCTCAATTGCATCGATGATTGCATGATCTTTTTTAATCCTAGAAGTTGTAATCGCTTCAGTGGATTTAAACTTTCCGAAGTAGAATATAAAGTCCATAACAATTCGGTTTGGTTGCTATCGGATAATTGAATTTGAAAAAAACCTTTCAAAATAAATTGCTGTTGGTCTAATTCAAGGTGAATTTGAATGACCTCGTCAGGGGTACTTTGTACAATCGTTAACATCCCATTCATCTGATCACTCGTCCATTTTTTTATGGCACCCAAACCCGTTTCTGGTCCAGCATAAGTAAGCTGAATACTCGAATCATGGCGTAAAGACCAAACCGACCAAGTTGCCCAATACTTTAAATGATTGATCTTCTGAAATACAAAGACAGGCAAACTGTTAATTTGTATACGTTCTTCAATCTTCCATTTAGAAGGGATAAAAGCCGCAACTAAAAAGGTAAGCACAAGCAATGCAAACAATACAATCAATAGGATCGAAAGGACAAATGGCATACATTGGGTTTAAGTTCAAACAAATCTAATTTAATGAATATGAACTGGAGTCAAAAATATATGCCGTTTTTTTTATTAACTTCTAGAAAGGAGGAGAACAGGTTAGGGCAACCTATTTTTTCTCTATAGGTAAAAATGAATAAGGATATATAAAATTTATAATGAGACTAAATAAGCCTTGAGTTTATTTTAGATTGTTGATTATTAGTTGTTTATAGTTTTTGTTTTGGTTTTTTTTTCGAAAAAAAAATAAAATTAACAGAAGAGGGCATAACTCGTTTTGAACAATACATTAAAATCCTCATTTTTATATTACCAATCCATCTTATTTATCATCAAAGGATAATAATGATTTAAATAAATAGAGATTTGGTCATTCAAAAAAAAGAATCTTATAAAACTAAATTATGTTAAGTACGAAAATAGAAAAAGCATTAAATGCACAAATCGCAATGGAAGGATATGCTTCTATGAATTATCTCTCTATGGCTTCTTGGTGTGATCAAGAAGGTATGGAAGGTTGTGCTCGATTTTTATATCGACAGTCTGAAGAGGAAAGAGAACATATGATGCGTTTAGTACATTATGTCAATGAAGCAGATGGAAAGGCATTAATTCCTGCAATTAAAAAACCACAAATGACATACAAAAGTGTACAAGCACTTTTCAATGCAGTATATAAAAGCGAACAAAAAGTAACCGCCGCTATTAACGAAATCGTTGCGCTTTGTTATACCGAAAAAGATCATGCAACGTTAAACTTCATGCAATGGTATGTGGAAGAACAAAGAGAAGAAGAGGCCATGGTACGTGGTATCTTAGATCGAATTAAACTGATAGGTGGTGGTCCACAAAGCTTATATTATGTAGATAAAGAAGTGGATAAAATCAACAAGCAATTAGCCGCTGCGGAAGCTGCGGAACCAGAAGCTTAAATATTATAAAATGATTTGATCTTGAATCAATCGTTCTTAAATAGGAGTTGGAATTTATTTTCAACTCCTATTTTTTTGCAAAATGAAGGCCTCCTTCTTTGCTCAAAAAAAATGCAACTCCAAGCTAAAGGAAGATCCAACCAAATAATGATCGAGTAGACCAATTGAAATTATTCTATTCTTCACTACAAAAAAATCTAACCTCTCTCGCCACAGATTAAACGGTTTTTTAAATAAAAACCTAATTATAAAATGGAAATAGAATTTGAAACTAAATTAAATTCTATTTTCATTTTTTTTTGAAAGTTTGTTGATTTTTTGCGAATATTCGCTTATTTTTATTGGCGAATATTCGCTGATGCTTAATGACCTATCACAGAAATATTCCCCATTTAACCCCTGTAACCTTTAAAATATTAGACCTACTCAATGGAAATTACACCTACAGAAACAGAAGTAGAATCAATCAATACTACCCTGTTGAAAAAAGACCTAAACCCCTCATATCAAGAAATATTAACTAAAGAAGCAATTGCTTTTATTGCTGATTTACACCAACGATTTAATGTCAAAAGAAAAGAATTGTTGATCGCCAGACAAGCGGTGCAAGAACGCCTAGACGCGGGTGAATTACTCGATTTTTTACCTCAAACAGAAGCGGTCAGAAAGGGAGATTGGAAAGTAGATCCTATTCCTCAAGACCTTCAAGATCGACGTGTGGAAATCACAGGCCCTGTAGATCGAAAAATGGTTATCAATGCACTCAACGCTGGGGCAAAAGTCTTCATGGCTGACTTTGAAGATTCTAATGCGCCGACTTGGGATAATAATATACAAGGACAAATTAATCTTCGAGATGCTAATTTAGGTACCATTTCTTTTTTTCATCCGAAAAAAAATAAAACCTATACCCTTAATGAAAATGTGGCCACACTTATGGTGCGTCCTCGGGGATGGCATATGGAAGAAAAACAAATGCTCGTCAACAACGAACCAATAAGTGCTTCCCTTTTTGATTTTGGCTTATACTTTTTTCACAATGCTCAAACTCGTCTAGACAAAGGAGAAGGCACATACTTTTATTTACCAAAATTAGAAAGTCATTTAGAAGCTCGACTTTGGAATGAGGTATTTGTCTATGCACAAAACCAATTGAATATTCCACAAGGGACCATCAAAGCGACAGTACTCATTGAAACCATTACCGCCGCTTTTGAAATTGATGAAATCCTTTACGAATTACGCCATCATTCCGCAGGATTAAATTGTGGTCGATGGGATTATATTTTTTCTTTCATCAAACGCTTTAGCAAAAATCCTAACTTCGTCATGCCTGACCGTAATCTTATTGGTATGGGCGTACATTGTATGAAATCGTATTCCCAATTGGTGATTAAAACTTGCCACAAAAGAGGAATACACGCAATGGGTGGAATGGCTGCACAAATTCCCGTAAAAAATGATGACCAAGCAAATCAACAAGCATTTGAAAAAATTGCTGTAGATAAAAAACGGGAAGCAGAAAATGGACATGATGGAACGTGGGTCGCGCATCCTGGTTTAGTCCAATTGGCTTTAGATACCTTTAATGAACATATGCCCACAGCCAACAACATCCATATAAAAAGAGAAGATGTGCAAGTAACCGCAAAAGATTTATTAACGGTTCCCCAAGGAGAAATTACCGAAGCAGGTGTGCGTGAAAATATCAACGTGGCCATTTTATACATCGAAAGTTGGTTGCGTGGCGTAGGTGCTGCCGCACTTTATCATAAGATGGAAGATGCCGCCACCGCCGAAATTTCTAGAGCCCAATTGTGGCAATGGATTAAAAACCAAACAAAAATGGAAGATGGCCGTACAGTAACTATAGCTTTATGTAAAGACACCTTCTTACCTCTCGAATTAGAAAATATTAAAAAATACGTAGGCGAAACGGCTTATCAAAATGGACGCTTCGAAGAAGCAACTCAACTCTTTTTGGATTTAATTTCCAATGAAGAAATTGCCGAATTTTTGACTACAGATGCTTATAAATTAATTGATTAATCAAACGTTATAACGAATAAAAATGATGACAAGACAACAGCAAGTGGATGCGCTTAAAAAAGATTGGGCAACAAATCCAAGATGGGAAAATGTAAAAAGACCATATACCGCAGAAGAAGTAGTTAACCTTCGATGCTCTGTTTTAGTAGAACATACTTTAGCCAAATTAGGCGCTGAAAAATTATGGAAAGGCATTCACGGAGATGTACCTGTTTGTGGATTAGGTGCCTTAACTGGTAACCAAGCAATCCAAGAAGTACAAGCTGGATTAAACGCAATCTATTGTTCAGGTTGGCAAGTTGCTGCCGATAACAATACTTCAGAAGCCATGTATCCAGATCAGTCTTTATACCCTGTAGATGCCGTACCAAGTTTGGTTCGAAGAATCAATAACGCACTGATGCGTACCGACCAAATTCACTGGATGAAAGATGACCAATCTATTGACTGGATGGTGCCTATTATCGCTGATGCCGAAGCAGGTTTCGGAGGTAACTTAAACGCTTTTGAATTAATGAAAGCACTAATTAAAGCCGGTGCTTCTGGGGTGCATTTTGAAGATCAATTATCTTCCGCTAAAAAATGTGGACACTTAGGAGGTAAAGTTTTAGTACCTACACAAGAAGCCGTTAATAAATTAGTCGCTGCGCGTTTAGCTGCTGATGTAATGGGAACCTCTACCTTGGTCATTGCTCGTACAGACGCAGATGCCGCCAACTTAATTACTTCTGATGTTGATCCTAGAGATAAAAAATTCTGTACAGGAGAACAATCACATGAAGGGTTCTACTACGTAAATAACGGAATGGAAGCTTGTATTGATCGTGGCCTTTCTTACGCTCCATACGCTGATTTAATTTGGATGGAAACTTCTAAACCTAGCTTAGAACAAGCAGAAAAATTTGCGAAAGCAATCCATGAAAAATATCCAAATCAATTATTAGCATACAACTGTTCTCCTTCATTCAACTGGAAAGCAAACTTAGACGAAAGCACAATGAAAGTCTTCCGTGAGGAGTTAGCTAAAATGGGTTACCGATTCCAATTCATCACTTTAGCTGGATGGCATTCATTAAACAATGGGATGTTCGAATTGGCGACAGCTTATGCCAAAGAAGGTATGTACGCATACTCTAAATTACAACAAAGAGAATTTGCTAATGCCGCATTCGGTTATCGTGCAGACAAGCATCAATCGTTTGTAGGAACAGGTTATTTTGATGCCGTACAAAATGCAATCTCACAAGGAAAAGCTTCTACTACAGCATTAGTTGGATCAACTGAAGAAGAGCAATTTCACTAGAATAAAAAGATGAAATTTATTTTGGGGCGATCCCTAAAAATAAATTTTTAGGGTCGGGCTATCTGCTATAATGTGCTCGCTACGCTGTGCGCATTCCGCGTCTATCCCTTAGCCAAGATTAAAGTTAATAGGCTTATTAAGCGTGAGTCTTGAAGCGTCTTATGTATTTCAATACATAAGGCGCTTCTTTAGTATTAATCAATGATAATTTGTTCAATCCTTCCTTAGTTACCGCACATCACACTTCAAAGAAGTTCACCAACTTCAACAAAACTACAGAAAACAAAGGACCGACCTTAGCCTGTTTAGGTAATTGGAAACTCAAAATCGTTAAAAACAAAACACTGTTTGAGCGCAGCGAGTTTG
>JAHDCJ010000001.1:0-54401 GCA_020629935.1 Saprospiraceae bacterium
GATAGTAGAAAAATAGTAGTTCATTAAGTATTGATTTATTTTGTCCTAGTGCTTACACTACAAAAAATCTTTTTTATTCTTTATCCTATATTTCCATAAACATGAAAATAAATTAAAAATAATCTTTGGTACGTAAACAAGGGGGATGTATCTTTGTTATAAAGAAGTGACTTAACTTCTAAATAAAAGAACCATTCCATGCAAGTCAATACTTTATTAGAAAAAGCGATGAATTTTGATTTTCTTTCTTTAGAAGAAGGTCTTTTCCTTTGGCATAATGCCTCTACTGCAGAGTTGATGTTTGCTGGAAATCAATTACGTCAAATTCAAGTACCTGGGAATAAAGTCACTTGGATCATTGATCGAAATTCGAACACTACCAATGTATGTATAGCGAATTGCAAGTTTTGTAATTTTTTCAGAAAACCTGGACATGAAGAAGCCTATACGACCTCTATTGAAACCTACAAACAAAAAATAGATGAACTCTTTCGATTAGGTGGAGATCAATTATTATTACAGGGCGGCCATCATCCCGATCTTGGCTTAGCATTTTATGCGGATCTTTTTAAGGAATTAAAATCACTTTATCCCAATTTAAAACTTCATGCATTAGGCCCACCAGAAATTGCTCATATTGCAAAACTAGATCAATTAAGTCATCATGAAGTACTAAAAGCATTGAAAGAAGCAGGTTTAGATTCTCTTCCTGGTGCAGGTGCAGAGATCTTAAGTGATCGAGTAAGACGATTGATTTCTAAAGGAAAATGTGGTGGTAAAGAATGGCTCGATGTCATGCGAGCAGCACATCAATTAAACCTTACGACTTCAGCAACCATGATGTTTGGTCATGTAGAAACCGATCAAGAACGTTTCGAACATTTGATAATGTTGCGTGAAGTCCAAGCTGAAAAACCTGAAAATGCGAAAGGGTTCTTAGCTTTTATCCCTTGGCCTTTTCAAGATGAAGATACGCTACTTAAACGCTTAAAACGTGCTCGAAATACGGTAACAGGTGAAGAATACATACGTATGATTGCCATGAGCAGAATCATGTTGCCCAATGTAAAAAATATTCAAGCCTCTTGGCTTACTGTAGGTAAAAAAATCGCGCAAGTTTGTTTACATGCTGGAGCAAACGACATGGGAAGTATTATGATTGAGGAGAATGTAGTTTCAGCAGCAGGTGCCGCTTTTCGATTTACTGCCGATGGAATACAAGAAGCAATTAGAGAAGCTGGCTTTGTTCCTCAACTTCGAAATCAACAATATGAAGAACGGGTTTTGCCTGCACATATTGAGCAACAACAATTGGATACCGAAAATCTAATTGTAGATTAAATTACCTACATAAGTTTTCCTTTTAATTTATTTTTCAAAAAAGATACGCTCTTTAGCTATTGATTATCAGTGATTTATTTTTTTATTCAAAAAAAATATAGTCGCCCTGTAACTTATTCATAGGCTTGTCCGTCGTACAAACGAAATTAACAAGCAAGAAAAAATTATAGAAGCTTCAATTTGGATTTGCATAAAAAAAATATTCCTCAATACCTAAAAACGTAAATCATGAAAAATACAACATATAAAATCAGCTTAATTATCTTCTTATTTTTGGGATTCGCAACACTAAGTCAAGCCCAAGAAACAGATAGTACTACCGTAAAAAAAGATAAAGACATTAGTATACCTGGCAAAAAAGAGAATGGCCGTTTAACTACCTTTTGGGGTGGATTAAAAATTGGATTAAATGGATATGGAACGAATGGAAAATTAAACCTTCCTAACGATTTAGACAATTTAGAATTAAACTATGGTCGTTCAGTAGAAGTTACCTTACCCTTATTAAAGCAACGAATTCAATTGGACAAAAAAGATCGTATTCGATTATTTTATGGGCCAGAGCTTAACTTTAAATTTTACAACTTTACCAATAACGTAACCTTAATTCCAGGTGGAGACCAATTAGTAATCACAGAAGATGCCGTAGATTATAAAAAGAATAGATTACACACTTTTGTATTATCTAGTCCACTACTACTAGACTTTAAAACCAAACAAGGAAAAGGAGGCAATAGCTTTAATTTTGCTGCAGGAATGTATGGAGGTGTTGTACTAGGTGCAAATCAAAAGCAGAAAAGTAAAGAATTTGGAAAAGTTCGAGTAAAAGACGATTTCAACCTCAACAAATTTAATTATGGTCTAATGGCTAAAGTAGGATCTGGACCTGTAAGCTTTTATGCGAAATACTCCTTAAACTCGATGTTTAAAGATGGCCAAGGTCCAGAATTATATCCTTTCTCTGTAGGCATTAATATTTTGACATTCGATTAGTAAATAAAGAATTATCATACTCAATACCATTTTCAATTCGCACATTTATTATGGTTCATAAAAGGGATGCAAAGGCATCCCGAACCTTTCACCTTCAACCCAATAGTCTTTGATAATTTCATTCTCAGCGCTCGAAATTTTTCTTAGGCAACACCCACTAAAATACTGGTGAGAGGATTTGCATTATTATGCAAATATTCCCCTTAGATGATGTTCTAAGGGGTTTTTTATTGGAGCATTTGTTTAAAAAACATTTGTAAGAAAATCGAATCAACACAAAAAATAGATGTATCTTGTACATACAAATTCATCCATTTTTTCACAAACTATACTTATGTCATCCGACTTTAATGAGTTAAAATCTTTGTTGGTTCAAGATTTCAATTTGGATCTTGCGGATCAACAAATAGAATCGGAATCGGCTTTATTAGATTATATGGCCGATGTAGTGGCTTGGTTTATGGAAAAAACAAGCCTAGAACCTTTAATGCAAATTTTGTATCGGATGGATGTAGATGAAGACAAAATGCGCGAAGCCTTTACGCTAGGACAAGAAGAACCCGTCAATGTAGCTTTAGCTAAGACGATTTTAGCAAGAGAGAAAAAGCGAATAGCCACTCGAAAAGCCTATAAATCGGAAAGCAATGAAGATTGGTTTGATTTTGAAATTCCTTAAGTCTATTTTAGATTTACCATGCACTGAAAACCGCGAGCGGGATAGCAGCGGAATGCGCGCAGGAACGAGCACATTATAGCGAATAGCCCATCCTTAATAAAACCTGCAAGGTTTTTTAAGGCTCGCCCAAATAATTATTTCCTTTTAGTTTCTTTGTTTAAATCTCTCTTGCTCCTTGCCCTACTTGATCTGCAATCCAATGTTCTTTTTCACATAAAGAAGCGAGTTCTGATTTGATAAATGTTTGAACCGCATCGACCGAAGCATGTGGATAAAGAAGGTGTAAATTGGGTCCTGCATCTAGGGTAAAATAGACTGGATGTCCCGTTTCTTTACGAAAGCGACGAAGTTTTTCTATGGCATGTAAGGTATTCGGCTTCATTAAAATATAAGAAGGATTTGAGGTCATCATGAGCGCATGTAAGGTTAATGCTTCATTCTCTACGATGCTTCCAAAGCGTTCGAGATCGCCCATTTTCATCGCTTGCATGAGATGGTGCAGGCGGCGCCCTGCTTGTTCATAACGAAGTTTGGCGTATGGATTTTCATCCATTAATCCGTGGCCTGCTCGACTAGAGACTTCTTTTTCTTCTTTGCTTATTAATAAAATATCATCATGAAAATCGTGGAAGATTTCATGTACTTGATTCGCCACGGGTACTGCATAATAATTGGATGCCCCCTTGACTTCGCCCGTTTCTCCCCATACCGCCAATCCACCAAAGATGGAGCGACAAGCACTACCTGATCCTAGGCGTGCTACGTAGGACCCTTTTCTTAAAAAGGCTTCATCTGATTCAAAGGGATTAAACAATTGATGTTCGATGCTACAAAGACACATGGCTAAAGCACTCATTGCCGAAGCGGAAGAAGCAATACCTGCAGAATGAGGAAACGAATTGCTAGAGCGAATGGTCATTTTTAATTGACCAAGGAAGGGAAAAACATCAAGAATAGAATGAAAGAATTTTTCTATTTTTTGTTGGAATGCATCGTTTTTTTGACCTTCGAAAAAGAAATCAATATCTATACCTTGTGCTGTTCCGGGTGCTTTGGATTGGTATTCTATTTCTGTTTCGGTAAAGGCTGCATCAAGCGTAAAACTAATAGATGGATTTTTAGGAAGTTGTCTTCCATATTTTCCCCAATATTTGATTAGTGCAATATTGGAAGGACTCCGCCAAGCGATTTTGGTGGGTTCAATAATTTCAGATCCTAAGATTAATTTTGGGTTTGCATATTCCATGAGTTCTATTTTTCGAATCGCTAAGGTCGTAATTTTTAGTGATTTTTTATAAGGGGTGTATCACAATAGATTTATACCTAATGGAGAGGGAGGTTTTTTGTATCTTCGATTAAAATTGAGTTTATGCAGAAGGTGTTATTTTTGTATTTATTATTATTCGCTTTTGTGATGGATGCGCAAGAGAATAAAGATCCTTTGTTTCCTTATTTGTTGAAAAAAGAGGAAGATGATGGCGCTCGTATTGCGCTACCTGAAGGGCCTAGAGATCGAATATATTTACAATCTGAGTGGAAGGAAGGATTATTACATCCCAAGATGGAAGGTCTTGCGCCTGTTCGTTTAGATCAAGTACGTTATCGGGTAATTGACGGGCGGATGTTGGTGATGGAGAAAGGAATTTTGTATCCATTAGATCCAGAAAAAATAAAAGCGGTAGTTATCGGTTTGCAACGATTTGAACCTTTGAAATACAAAGAAAAAGGAAGTGTAAAAACAGATTATTTTGAGATTTTGCATACGGGCTCAAATCGGTTGGTTCATCAATATAAGATGGCGGTCAAGAAGAGTGACTATGATTATCGTTTGAACACAGGCATAAAAGAAGACATTGTTTTTTTTGAGCCACAGCCCTACATTCAACGCGGTTCTACTCCAGCGATGCCTTTGAGAAAAAAAGCCAAAGCCTTTTTCAAAATCCTCCCCCTTCATAAGTCGAAATTATTGGCATTTGCCAAAGAAAAGAAGCTGGGTTTTAAACAGAAAGAAGACCTTATTCAATTGATCAAACGTTATAACTTATGGTCGAAATAAGAGTTGGTTTAGATTTATCAATTTGGTATCTTTAAGCCTTATGGGAAAAATTTATTTTGCATCTGATTTTCATTTAGGCGTTCCTGATGCGGAGACCAGTTTAGCGCGTGAGCGATGTATTGTTCGTTGGTTAGAACAAATCAAAACCGATGCAGAGGCTATTTATTTAGTAGGCGATGTCTTTGATTTTTGGTTTGAATATAAGACTGTCGTACCTAAGGGCTACATCCGTCTTTTGGGGAAATTAGCTGAATTGCGAGACCTTGGAATCAAAATTTATTTTTTCACAGGCAACCATGACATGTGGATGTTTCGTTATCTAGACGAGGAATTGGGCATTCCGATTTATCGAAAACCAATTGTAGAAGAGATTAAGGGTAAAAAGTTTTTTATTGGGCATGGAGATGGACTTGGGCCGGGAGACAAAGGCTACAAAATGATTAAGAAAGTTTTTGCTTTTCGGCTGAATCAATGGTTATTTGCTCGAATACATCCCAATTTTGGCATAAGTCTTGCCTCTTATTGGTCAGGTAGAAGTCGAAAAAAGAACAATAAAACGCCAGAAACCTATTTGGGTAAAGAGAACGAGTGGCTTTATCTCTACGCCAATAAAAAGATGGATACGGAGCCAGTAGATTACTTTATTTTTGGGCATCGTCATTTACCCTTAGATTTGGTGTTAAAAGATGGGAAGACCCGTTATCTAAACTTAGGCGAATGGATGAATTTCAATTCCTATGCGGTGTTTGATGGAGAAAAAGTAGAGATTCGATTTTTTGAAAAACCACCTGTTAATGTACATTATACCGATTAATTTATGCTAAAGAATAGTTATTCATTGATTTTATGGTTTGGGTTATTTTTGATGTCTTTAAATATATCAAAGGCACAAGACAGCACCTTACAAGCCATTGTCAATCCTTACCTATTGGTGGATAGCATTGAAGTCAACGCGAGTTTTATTACTACGGATGTACTTCAAAACTTGTATGTTATTGAATCTGAGGGAGAGATCATAAAATTTAATCCTTCAGGAAAAGAGATGTTTCGGTTTACTGAATTTCAATTGGGTCAACCTGCGCATATTGATGCGACTAATCCATTTCAAGTATTGGTTTATTTTCCAGAATACATGAGCATTGTTACGTTAGATCAAACCTTGAGCAAGACGGGTGAATTTAGTCTTTTCGATCTCGAATTATTGTCGGTAGATGCCTTATGCTTTTCTAATGACGGGAATATTTGGCTTTACGATCCCATTGATTTTAAGTTGAAAAAATTTAATCGAACAGGTGATTTAATTTTGAGTAGTCAGGATCTTTCATTACCCTTTGAAAAAGGCATGGATCCGAATTTCATGTTGGAGCGAGGCAATTGGCTTTTTGTCAATGATCCTCAAATGGGAGTCTTGGTTTTTGATGTATACGGTGAATATTCGAAGACTATTGCTATTGATTCTTTGACTGAATTTCAAGTCTTAAACAATCAATTGATTTATGCTAAAGACGATCATCTTTTTTCTTATCATTTGAAATCTTTTCAAACGCGGCGTATTGATCTTCCCAACAAAGCAAGCATTGGAGATTGTTTTATTCGAGTAGAAAAAAACAGGATGTATGTGGCAGATAAAGAAGTAGTAAAACTATATTCTTTTAAATAGCGACCTTGTTTAAAATTATCCTTCCTTTTTTTCTTCCGTAAAGAAAAATTCTATGGGTGCAAGAATTCGTTGAAACAACATATGTTGCACCAACATAAACTCTCGATTATCATCTATAGAGGCGAAGTAACGTTCCACTTGAGCGCGTTTCGTTGTTCCATCAATTTCGTTTTCTAAAATATTTCCTGCGATGGGATAAAGATCTACTTTTCGTTTTTCACCTTGAGTGGTTTCTAGGTGAATTTGACAAAACGGAGCAGTTTGTATTAAGGAGTCTCTTTTTCTATTTTCCGTTTCAAAAGCTTCTGCGATGAGTCGTTCAAAACCTTTAAGGTAATATAAAGCTTTGGGTTTGATCAATGGTTTTTCGGGCGTAGTACTACCTTTAAAACCTGTAACCTCGATGTCTTTTCCTTCTTGGTCAATTTGAAAAGAATATTGGGGTCGATCTGGATATTCTACGGTGACTTTTTTAATAGTTTTTGCCTCGAAGTTAAACACGGATTTATCTCGCCAATCTTCTTCATTAAGCATAAACCTTGGTCGAATTAAACCTTCCCAATTTTGGATTCGAGCGACGTAGATATAGTCATCATTATCTTGTTGAAAATACGTCCCAATTTTTCCTGGAGCAGTACCTCCAATGTACAAGGTTTTAATCAATTGATTCTTTTTGTCGTAGGCCTTTACCGTAATGGCGTTGACCTTCATTTCATTTCGTACATTTTTTTCTGCGGCTTTAGCTACAAAAGCATGAACTCGAACTTCTTCAAAAGTTTCTTTAAGTAGATTGATTGCTGCTGGGCGTACATTGTATTTCCCATTCACTTCCCAATTTTTATCTTTTCTCGTCAATAAAATTTCTTTTCCTTTTTTTGACTTCAATGTAATTTTATAAATCTGGTTTGTGTTTTTTATAGCAATTTGATCACCTGCACTTGCCTTTCCTCCTTTAGAATAAATAAAGTAAGCACTCACTCCCAACACAAGGAATAACAATAATAAAATTACATTTCTATTCATAAGACAATTTGATTTTAAGCGGCATATCGTTTTTTGCGAACAAAGTTAAACAAGATACCAAAGATCACTAATAAGAGTATGGGTAAGATGAGATTAATGATTTGCCATTTGGTTTTAGTTTCCATAGGAATACCAAAGAAACTATTTTTAGTAGCCATTTTAGTTTTGTCTAGTAATCTCAATTTAAATTCTTTAGAACGCGCTTGAATGAGTCCGTCAGAATCTAGAAGATATTCTATACAATTGAGCAAGAAATCTTTATTGGCAAAGGTATATTTTTCGTATTGATTGTATCCTAAAGGAATGATTCGTTTTTGTTCTAAATTATAATCACATCTTGCAATGTCTCCATCGGCTACTACAATCATTTTACTATTGGGACTTCGGTATTTAATTTCTTTTCCTAAAGAGCGATATCCTTCAGCCATTTCATCCGTCACTCGATTTTCGTAGAGCGAAGGAAAGACCCCTTCCATCAGGACGGCTAAGTTTTGAAATCCTTTATTATATCGTGCTTTATTGGGTTCGTTTCGCACGATATCAAAAGAGTATGGCATCGGTGTTTTTTGTGGAATACTAAATTCAGAAGACCGTAGTAAGACCGTACGACGAATAGGTGTTTTCGTTTTACTTGTCGTATCAATAGAGCTGGCGAATTTCAGTTCTATTCCGTCTAAGTTTTTGACAATAGGATGCGCGGAAGAAGGATCGGGGAATACTACAGGGAAGTAATACCAAGGCTTCAAACCGAACTGTGGTTTGTCTCCTGTCATGCCCACTTGTAGTGGAATTTTAGTACACTGTAAATCTTTAATCAATGTATTATTAATACGAATACCATAGCGAAAAAGAAGGTCATCTAATTCTAAAGGCAAATCTAATGCAAGTCCTTCTGGAGCTCTTCGTAAACTATCAATATCTGCATTGAGTCGATCAATGAGCCAAAGAATTTTTCCTCCGTTCATTACATACTGATCGATTTTAAATTTATCTTTTGTAGAGAATGCATAACGTGGTTTAGCCACAACCAATACATCGACTTGATTGCTAATATCGACAATGCTATCAAGGTGTAAATCTGCGACATCATAAAAGCGGCGTAGTTCTGCTTTAAAGCCTTCTCGTTCGTAGATATTAAGTTCTCCGTGTCCTGTAGAAAAGGCGACCTTAGGTCGTTGAAGCATTTGTAATTTTTGGATGGCGTTGGCAAATTTATATTCCAACATTCCAATTGAATTATTGAATCGTATTTCTTTAGGCATGCCCGGCGAACTGGCTTCTAGGAAGTAGACAAAAAAGTTACGGCCATGATAAGAAACCAAAGCACCAGGGAAAACACGTTTTGCAGAGAATTCTTCATTTCCTGTGCGCAGGTCGCTGTATTCTGGAATTCCGTTTTCCTTTAAGTAAGCTAATTGTTTATTTACATCTTCTGGATCTCCATCTAAAGGATTGATAAATTGATAATTGACATTATTACTTAAGGATTTAAATTCGTTTAGGATGTCTTGCACTCCATTTCTTAATCGTTTTACATCCGAAGAAAATTGGCCTTCTAGAAACACGGTAATATCCACACGATCATCTAAGTTTTTAATTAAGTTTTGTGTAGGCGGAGTAAGCGAAAAACGTTTATCTTCTGTTAAATCTAAATGTGAATAAAAGCGACTTCCGATGACATTGATAAATGCAAGGATTCCAATGATCATAACCAGTTGAAAGATAGACTGACTTCGAGGATTGCTTATTTTCTTTTTTTCCATAATAAATCGATTCAAGATTTTACCACTTTCTTCTTTCTAAAGCAATTTTTGATAAAAATACAAATACAATAATGACACTCAAGAAATAGAGTACATTGCGAGAATCAATCGCTCCCCGACTAATCAATTTATAGTGATAATTGAGTCCTAGGCCTTCCACGAAAGCATCCCAACTAGCAAAAAACGCAGCCATCTTGCTAATAAAATCGAAGGCTAAATAAAAGAAGAAACAAAGAAACATGCCTAAAACAAAAGCCACAATTTGATTTTGAGTAATCGAAGAACTAAACATTCCGATAGCCACAAAAGACGCTGCTAAAAACATAAGTCCAATGTAAGAGCCCATCACTTCTCCTGAATCTATATTACCTGCAGGAGCCCCCAATTTATAAATCGTAAAATAGTATAATAAGGTAGGAATTAAAGCAATAAAAACAAGCGCAAGGCAAGCGAAATATTTTCCTAAAATAATAGACAAATCGCTTATTGGACGAGTGACTAAAAGTTCAATGGTTCCACTTTGAGTTTCTTCGGCAAAAGAACGCATAGTAATTGCAGGAATCAAAAACATAAAAATATTAGGAGCGAAGGTAAAAAAGCCTTCCATAGAAGCAAAGCCATAATCTAAAAGACTTGTTTCGGGAAATACCCACATAAACAATCCTAAAGAAATAAGAAAAACGCCTATTGCAATGTAGGCAATTAGCGAACTAAAAAAATGATTAATTTCTTTTTTAAAAATACTCCACATAGGTGTTCTATTCTTGAAGTGGTCTAATTAGTTACAAAGATCGGATTTCGATCATTATAAATAAATAAGCTTTTATATAATTTATCTCTTGCTTCGATTTCATTTAACTCACTTAAAGTCAACCAAAGTTTTTTATCTTCCTGAATACAATTTAAAAAATTATCTAAACTGTATTTTAATACTTCTCCTGTTTCAAATTTCAACAATCGTTTTACGGTGACCTTTTCTTCCCGATCAATCATTCGAGCGCCTACCAATTTTCTTGTAATCGGGTGATAGACTTTCATTTCTTTTTTTACTGGTCGATATCCCTCATAATAGAAATAACAGAGTTTCCCGATCGCATATAATTTAGTAAATAGAATCGGTTCTTCTCCATGACTTCTCAATTTATCTTTTCCTTTATAAGGATGAAGATTAATATACATTTCTCCTTCAATACTAATTCCCCAAAAAGTAGTCAAGTCAATTGGATTATCCAATTGAGTGATCGAATTAAACCGAACGGTATGAGCCACATGATCGATGTAGGCTTCTGCATCTACTTCATCCCAATTCCACGTTGGGATATTCTTTTGTACGGCTTCTATATCTTTATATATGCCATCTGCAAAATAAAAATCTTGGCCAATAATAAGACTATCTTGAGTATAAGCCCAACAAGCCATTAAACTAAAGCATATGGAAATAAAAATCCGCATTAGCCTTTGGTTAATTCTTGGAATATATCTTCTACGGAAAATGCCTCTTTATGCATTTCCAATAAGGTTAAATTTTGATCTACAGCAAAACGGAAAATTTCTGCACGAATATCTTTTTTACTACTGATGGTCCACTTCCGTTCACTGATTTGTTGGAGTTCTTTAATGCCTCCTATTTTGTTGAGTGTAGTTTCTTTGACTTTTTCTAAAAATTCAACGGTTACCAATACATTTCCAGAAATCCGTGTTTGTAATCGTTCGATAGGATCATCGGCCACTAATTGCCCTTGATTAATAATCAAGACTCGATCACAAATTGCCTGTACTTCTTGCATGATATGTGTTGAAAAAATAACTGTCTTTTCTTCCCCAATTTTTTTAATCAACGCACGAATATCTACCAACTGATTTGGATCTAAACCGGAGGTAGGTTCATCAAGGATTAATACTTCTGGATCATGTAACATGGCTTGAGCCAAACCCACCCGTTGTCGATATCCTTTTGACAGTGCACCAATTTGCTTTTTTTCTTCTCGTCCTAAACCCGTCATTTCAATCATGTCTGCAATGCGTTGTGATTTATTGGGCACCTTATGCATTCCAGCGACAAAGTTTAGATACTCTTTGACGTACATGTCTTTATAAAGTGGATTATGTTCTGGAAGATAACCAATTTGATTTCGGACTTCTATAGAATGTGTTCGGGTATCAAAACCACAAACTAGCGCCTCCCCTTCGGTTTGAGGGATAAAGCAAGTCAAAATTTTCATGGTTGTGGTTTTCCCTGCGCCATTAGGCCCAAGGAAACCCAAAACTTGTCCTTTTTGTGCTTCAAAAGACACATCATTTACCGCCTTTTGTTCGCCGTAGATTTTGGTAAGTCCAGATACTTTTACAGACATAAGTCCTTTTGAAATTAGATGAAGGGAATAACCTCTTCAATAAATGAGTTTAAACAAATAGAACGTAAAAATAGTAAATTCATTTTGTAGAACGTAAAACTTTTGAAATCCTTTGTTATTTCCTTGTTTTATTCCCTCATGAAATCAGATTTTCATAAAAGATAGGTACCTATTCAAGGCATAGAAGTCCCTTTTTAGATTTTATTATTTTTTTTCGAAAAAAAGAAATTTTGTGCTTAACACCTTGATTTTACCTTATACCTCATCCATTTATTAATTCCTTGGAATCGAAAAAATCTGTTTGGCTCGACCATCAAAATATTTAAAACTATTTCCCGTAAAATATCCATTTTCTTCAAGCATAATACGCAGGAGTTTATCTCCCCATTCAGGGATTATTGATGCGGCGAATAGCTCGATAGAATACGCAGTATTGGGATAAAGTGGATAATCTCCATTCCCTTTCACTCCCTCTTGTTGATCCCACATACCAATAGTTGGTCCTGCACCATGTCCATGAAATCCAATTGGATGCGTATAAATTGCGGCTTCAATACCTTCTTTTTCTGCTTGAGCAAGCGCTGCTTTCAATATATCATTTCCAGATTTCCCTGTAGTAAATTGTGTGGTTAAAATTTCTTGGACTCGGTTGGCTTTATCAAATGCATTTTGCAAATAAGCAGGAACAGCAGTTTCTCCGTCCTTTAAAACATAAAAATGTTGTTGTTGATCTGAGTTTAAACGTAAATAAGTAATACCAAAATCTACATGCAGCAAATCTCCTTTCCTGATCACTTGATCTTTTTCTCTTTTTGAAAATGATCGTAAAAAACTGTTTTTACCTGGTTCTACCCGTTGAATAGAAACCGAAGGATGAAACCAAGTAGATAGGCCGAGATCAGTAACTCGTTGTCTAAGCCACCAAATCACCTCTTCGGTTGTAGTGATGCCTGGTTTTATCACCCGAGAAGAAAAAGCTTCTTGCAAGATTTGATGTCCGATTGCACAGATTGTAGGATACCATTCCAATTCTTTTTCTGTTCGAGTTTCTAACCAACCTATAGCTAAGTTTTCTGCGGAAGTAACTCGGGTTTGGTATTTTTCTGGAAGATGCTTAATGAGTGCTTCATATTCTGTTTTTACCATTCCATCAGCAAGGGCAAAATGGGTAGAATAGTTAAGGGCAATTTGCTTGGGGTCTTTTGTAGTAATAATTCGATTCAACGCTTCCCATTGATCAGGAAAAACATCAATATCCCATTCTCCTTTTAGCAATTTACCCACGCTGTATCTTGCAATGGCAATTCGATCTAGACCTGTTTCTGGATCAAGATAAAACACCATAATAGTTCGTCTTCGAGCGGAAAGCCAAGTACTGGGAAGCATGGTTTTCATTATTGGATCTTCATTGTATTCCCTTGAAATTAAAATCCACATATCAATGCCTGTTCGTTGCATTAGCTTTGGCAGCAAATGGGTCATTCGATCTTCTAGCATTTCATCAATTAGTAAGGCTTGAGTACGTTCATTTGCAATAGAATCTAAAATGGTTTGGCCCGACAAGGCTAAATTGAAGAAACATAGAATAAGAAGAATGGGCCATTGGTTTTTCATAGTATTATTTTTTCTTTGAGTAAAGTGAATATACAAAAGCATCTTGTTTTTTAACAATCACTCGTTTGCAATTATGAATAAAAAGTCTCACCTTTGCACAACTAACACACTATAAATCAATATCTTATTACGATTTTGTATTATATTTATGAATAAAAAATAAAGTATGCATCAAACTAAATTCCTGGAAACCCTTCGTAGTTTAACCCCACAGGAATTCAAGCGATTTTCACGGTTTGTAGAATCGCCTTATTTCAATAAAAATGAACGGCTTATCCAGTTCGTGGCTTATTTAAGCAAGTATGCACCAGACTTTGATCATCAAGGTTTACATCGAGAACGTGTATACAAGAAACTGTTTCCTTTCACCACTTTTGATGAACAAAAAGTAAGAGAGCAAACTTCCTTTTTGTATAAACTATTAAAACAATTTCTAGTAGTCGAAGCTAGAGCGCAGAAACCTTTTGATCAAGATCTTTTGTTGCTTAAACAATTTCGTCGTAGAGGTTTAGAAATTCCTTTTGAAATTTTAGAGAAAAAAATGACACCCAAGGTAGAAAAAGGACCTTTTCGACATGAAGCCTATTATTTAAATCAATTTTTACTTGCAGTAGAAAAAGATCGAATGTTTGCACAAAAAGGAGAGCGAAAATTTGATGAAAGTTTACAAGACATTTCCAATAATTTTGATCTTTATTATTTAGCCAACAAATTGAAATTGAGTTGCCGAATGCTCAATCGAAATAATTTAATTCAATCTAATTATCAACCCAAATTAACGGAGGGCATTATTGAGCAATTGGTACGTTCTTATCCTAATTATTTATTTATTCCTATTATTCAGATTTACTATAGTATTTATCATGCGTTAAAAGATAAAAGTAAAGAGAATCACTTTTTCCAACTTAAAGAGCTTTTGGGGAGATATGCTCATCTTTATCCTAAAGATGATGCCAGAGAGATGTATAAATATGCACAAAATTATTGTATACAAATGATCAATGATGGGCAAAATCGTTTTCTAAGTCAATTGTTTGATTTGTATCTTCAACAGTTTGAAAATAAAATTATTTTCAAGAACGGAATTTTATCTGCTCGAGATTATAAAAATTTATTGACTACAGGGATTAAACTTCAATATCAAGATCGAGTTTGGAAAATGATGCATGATTACAAAGCTTTATTGTCCGCTGATTTGAAAGAAGATGTTTTTCATTATAACCTGATACAATTCTATTATGCATTTGGACAGGAGGAAAAGCTTGTTCAATTAATGGATGCTTATACTTTTCAGAACATTCATTATTATGTCGGTAGCAAATATGTCCTGTACCAAACGATGTATAATCGACAGCAATTTCAAGCCTTAGTTTCAGATTTAGAAACCTTTAAACTTTATGTAACACGCCATCGGTCGTTGAATCATCGAAGTAAACAGGAGACCTTAGGATTTATTCGCATTTTGCTTAAAACAGTGGAAATGAAACAACAATATTCCCAATGGTCTGGAGATGAATTTGAATTGCAATATGAAAAATTTATTTCATCAATAGATAAATCAAAAAATATTGCGAATATCGGATGGTTAAAAAAGCAGGTACAAGAATTAAAATCTGAAAGCTCAATAAAAATTTAAGTTATTTCGTACTTTCAAGGACATCTAAAAACCTAGAAACGGTTTGATAGCCTGTTACTTTCCTCACCATTTCGCCTTTAGAATTGAAGAATATCATTGCAGGTAAACCTTTTATATCATAGGTTTGCATAAGACTTATTGCATCAAAATTTTCGGCATGAAGTTTCAATGCTAAATAATGTTTATTGACGACTTCTGCTACAGATCGATGACGAAAAGTAGTTTGTTCCATCTCAATACATTTAGAACACCAAGGAGCAAAAAACTCTATAAAATAAGCTTTTTCTTCTTCACTTGCCTTTTTTACAAGTTCGTTAAAACTCCCATCAAAAAAAATAATTTCTCCTTCTACAGGATGAAAACTAAATTGAATACTTAAACATAAAAAAATTAGAACTAGCCTTTTCATAATTACGTGTGTTTTGTTCATAAAGCACCGAGCACCATTTATGCGTCTTATTCATAAACCATAGTCGTTAAAATTCTACTGGATCGTTTGCTTTATTTTGGATAAGAACAAAGTCCTACTTTTTAGCATGCATTTTTTTTTCTTAAACGAAATAATGTGACAAGCAAAGCAGTTTGTTTTTGGGGTTTTATGCCATCTTTTCAAACAATTAGGACAGATTGTCAGCCATTTTGGCGTGGCATATAATTTGACCCAGAGGAGATGAAATGGTATCTATGCTAAACATTAGATGCCCTATTTCTTTCAACTATAAAATTTCTTAACTCCTAGATTTAACAAATTAGATATCATTATGGAAAAAGGACACATATCGGTACAAACGGAAAATATTTTTCCAATCATTAAAAAATTCTTGTATTCTGATCAAGAGATTTTCTTACGTGAATTAATTGCCAATGCCGTAGATGCCACTAGCAAAATCAAAACCTTGGCTTTAAAAGGTGAAGCAGAAATTGATACGGATGATCTGACTATCGAAATCATTCTCAATGAAGCAGACAAAACATTAACAATCAAGGACAAAGGGATTGGAATGTCGGAAGAGGAAGTAAAGAAATACCTCAATCAAGTCGCATTCTCTAGTGCCCAAGAATTTTTAGAAAAATATAAAGAGGAGAGTTCAATCATTGGACATTTCGGTTTAGGTTTTTATTCCGCTTTTATGGTGGCAGAACGCGTAACCGTTAACACCAAATCTTTTAAAGAGGAACCTGCTGTAATCTGGTCTTGTGAAGGAGATCCTGCCTACACCTTAGAATCTTCTGAGAAAACAGAACGAGGTACTGAAATCACCTTACACATAGCAGAAGATAGTACAGAGTTTCTTCAAAAAGGACGTATTGACGAACTGTTGAATAAATACTGTAAATTTCTTCCTGTTGAAATTCAATTCGGAACAAAGACCGAAACGACCTATGAAGGCGAAGGAGATGATAAAGAAGAAAAAACTACAGAAGTAGCCAATATCATCAACAATCCTAAACCCGCATGGAAAAAATCACCATCGGAATTAACCGATGAAGATTATCAAAGTTTCTATAGCGAGCTTTACCCATATAGCACCCCTCCATTATTTTGGATTCACCTTAACATTGATTTCCCTTTCAACCTTACCGGAATTTTATATTTCCCTAAGTTGAGTAACAATTTGGAAGTTCAAAAAAATAAAATCCAACTATACTCTAACCAAGTATTTGTAACCGATGATGTAAAAGAAATCATGCCTGAGTTTTTAACTTTCCTTCATGGGGTTATTGACTCTCCAGATATTCCGCTTAATGTCTCTAGAAGTTATCTTCAAAGTGATCAAAATGTGAAAAAAATCACTACCTACATCACTAAAAAAGTAGCCGACAAATTGGAAGAATTGTTCAAAAAAGAACGAGAGGCTTTTGAAGAGAAATGGGAAAACATGGGTGTTTTTGTTCGATATGGTATGTACTCAGATGATAAGTTTTATGATCGAGCATCTAAATTTGCTTTGTACAAAAATCATGAAGACAAATACCATACTTTTGAAGAATACAAAGAGTTTATCAAAGACAATCAAACAGATAAAAATGGTAAATTAGTCGCTATCTATTCCAATAACGCTACCGAGCAAGCGAGTTATATTCATGCCGTAAAGAAATATGGTTATGATGTGCTTGTCCAAGATACCATGCTTGACAATCATTTCTATCAAAAATTAGAGCAAAAAGAAAGTGATTTTAGTTTTGTTAGAGTTGATTCTAATACGCCAGATCAGATCATTGACAAAGATGAAAAGAAAGAATCTGTACTTTCAGAAAAAGATCAAACGAAGGTCAACGAAATCTTTACTTCTGCAATCAATACTCCTGCAGCAACTATAGAATTAAAAGCGCTTTCGCCTGATGATCAGCCAGTCGTTATTGTAAAACCTGAGTTTATGCGACGTATGCAAGAAATGTCAGCGTTTAGTGGAATGAATATGGGAAATATGCCCGAAGCCTATAATGTAGTCGTAAATACCAATCACCCAATCATTACCGATCGTTTACTAAAAGCACGTAAAAAACAAGGGGAATTAGCGAAGCATTTATTTAGTCTTGCCTTGCTTAGTCAAAATATGTTGAAAGGAGAAGATTTATCCAATTTTGTAAATAAATCTATCGAATTATTAGAGTAATAATGAATTTAAGCCTTCATATAAAAAGCCTAAACACATTGCGTGTTTAGGCTTTTATTTTTTCGTACTCTATGCGAAAATTATTCTATACTTTGCGTTTTATCGTAAACCGCCGTTTCTAAGATATACTCATAATATGCTTCGTAATGTGGCAATACATGTTCAATGTCAAAACCCTCTGCTGCTGCAAAAGCTTGATCCCTAAATGTTTGCAATTTTTCAGGATTTTCTAATAACTCAATAGCATATTTAGCCATTTGATTTACATCACCTACATCGCTAGTAAATCCCGTTTTACCATGAATATTTACTTCTGGCAAACCTCCAGTGTTGGTAGAAATAATGGGTACTTGACAAGCCATTGCTTCTAAGGCCGCTAAACCAAAACTTTCACTTTCCGAAGGTAAAATAAATAAATCAGCCACCGCCAACAATTCCTCTACGGCATCTTGTTTACCTAAAAATCGAATTTCATGACAAAGCCCTATTTCTCTACATCGTTGTTCAATACTATGTCGTTCTGGACCATCCCCAACCAATAATAATTTGGATGGAATTTTTTCATACACTTGTTTAAACACATCAATAACATCCCCTACCCTTTTTACTTTTCTAAAATTAGATACATGGATTAATATTTTTTCGCCATTCGGAGCAATCGCTTTCTTAAAATGATCTTTATTGCTTTTTTTGAATCGATGAAAATCAATAAAATTAGGAATCACTTTAATCTCTTTTTCCAAATCAAAAAACGATAAAGTATCTTGTTTCAACGACTCGGAAACCGCCGTTACCCCATCTGATTTATTTATAGAAAATGCGACTACTGGCGCATAAGAAGGATTTCGTCCTACCAAAGTAATATCCGTACCATGTAACGTTGTGATCACAGGTATATAATAGCCTTCTGACAATAAGATTTTTTTGGCTAAATAAGCAACAGAAGCGTGAGGAATCGCATAATGCACATGCAATATATCTAATTTTTCATAGCGAACCACATCTACTAATTTACTTGCTAAAGCCGTTTCATAAGGCGCATGCTCAAACAATGGATAATCAGGAGCACTGACTTCATGATAAAATAAATTTTCGTGAAAACGATCCATCCTAGCAGGCTGACTATACGTAATAAAATGTACTTGATGCCCTTTTTGTGCTAAACCTTTTCCTAATTCTGTCGCTACAACTCCGCTACCTCCATAAGTTGGATAACATACAATTCCTATTTTCATAAATTAAATTTCAATTAATTTTCGATTTGTAAAGATATAAGGAAATAATGAAGTAAAAGTTCGTTTTAAAGACATTTTTTCAACTAGTTATAAATCATCCTTTTTCTATTTGGGCAGCTTTTCCTGCTATTCGTTTGTATAAGACACTGGCTAACACGGTTTCGCATAGTTGTGGCTAGTCTTCGCAAAGCTCAGCCGTCACCACGCCTTGCTTCACTCGTGCTAGCCAATGCCCTATACCACTTCTATCAGGGCTGCAAGTAAGCAGCTAGAATTAGGTAAAATAAAAAAGGGATGAGGCAAGCCTCATCCCTTTAAAATCTCAATGGATTTAATATTATTTACCGATCACTAATTGCTTAGTAACGGTTTGGTTGTCTACTGTAAGTCGTACAAAATAAACACCCGCTGCATAAGTACTCACATCTAATGTACGCTGTACATTAATGGTTGAACTAATCAACTCTTGGTGTAAAGTCTGTCCTAATACATTCACCAACTCTAGTTTTAAATCTACCGATTTACTAAAGCTTGCATCAATCATTGTTTCTGTAACTGCTGGATTTGGATACAATTCAAATGCATTCAAAGATTGAATGTTTTGAACAGCAACCGATCCTTCCATTACCGTATAACAACTATTGAAATCACATCCATTTGCATCAGATACCGTTACACAGTAAATGCCATCAGGCAAAGCAGTAAGATCTTCTGTGGTTGCACCATTATCCCAAACATAAGTATAAGGAGCTGTGCCGCCCGATACAGTAAGATCAATAGCACCATCATCTGCAGCGATTAATGTTTCATCAGTAACCACATCCGTAACCACTAATCCTGCAGGTTCTGCCAATACTACTGGTCCTGCCACAAATGTACATCCGTTTGCATCGGTAATGGTTCCAGTGTAAGAATCTGCACTTAAACCAGTGATATCTTCATCTGAATCTCCATTTGACCATAAGTAAGTATATGGAGCCGTTCCGCCCATAGTAGTGATAGAAATACTTCCATCTGCACCACCATTACAAGAAGGATTTGTTGCATTGTCTACCATGATTCCAATGACCATAGGTTCCGTAATATTTACTGGACCTGCTACAATTTCGCAACCATTGGCATCAGTGATTGTTCCAGTGTAATTTCCTGCCATTAAGCCTACAGCATCCTCATCCGTTGATCCATCAGACCATAAGTAAGTATATGGAGCCGTTCCACCTGAAGTAGTGATGGAAATACTTCCATTTGTACCACCATTACAAGTTGCATTCATCACTGCATCTACAGCAATCGCAATAGAAGAAGGTTCTGATACAGGTACACCAGCTGGAGTAACATAAACACAACCATTGGCATCTGTAACTGTTCCAGTATAAGATCCAGCAGCAAGGCCAGTGATATCTTCATCGGTAGCTCCATTTGACCATAGGTAAGTATATGGAGCGGTTCCACCAATAACATCTACTGAAATGGCTCCATCCATTCCATCATTACAGCTTACAGGAGTAATCATTAAAGTAGTTAAATCTGCTTGAAGAACAGCAGGTTCCATAATTGTTACAGGGCCTGCAACCAACGTACAATTGTTTGCATCTGTAATCGTTCCAGTATAAGATCCAGCAGCAAGGCCAGTGATATCTTCATCGGTAGCTCCATTTGACCATAAGTAAGTATAAGGAGCAGTTCCGCCTGAAGAAGTAATAGAAATACTTCCATCAGCAAGACCATTACAAGTAACATCTGTAGCAGCGTCAACTGCAAAGGCAACCATTGTAGGCTCCATTACAGTAATTGCTGGAGATACATACATACATCCATCAGCATCTGTTACTGATCCAGTATAAGCCCCCGCAGGTAATCCTGTAGGATCTTCGTCTGTAGACCCATTTGACCACATATAAGTATATGGAGCGGTTCCACCAGCCATTGTAATAGCAATTGATCCGTCTGATCCACCATTACAAGAAGGCATCGTTACCATGTCTGCTGTTGCACTAATATCTTTAAGTGTTTCAGATATATTCAATTCGTAAGTACCAAAATCCAGCGCACCCCATCCATCTACAACAACAAAGTATGTTGTATTGGCATCTACATCCGCATTGATTATAGAGAATCGATTAAGTCCATTTAATGTAGAACCACAAGTACCGAATGGTGCATCATCATTGGATGCAATCGTATTTCCTGCAGCATCTAATAAGAAAATAAATGTATCAAAATCAGTCGTATCAGCACAAGTAGAAATGAATAGACTATCTGTACATGATCCTGTAGTTAAAGTATAAAATACATCTAAACCTAATCGTGTAGGAAATTGATCCGTATAACAAGGCGAGGTCGATCTAATATCCGTATAAGGCAATGTAGCAATTACAATGGAATCCGCTTGTGTATCTCCATCTACTGGAAGACAAAGAGTAGTAAAATTAAGAGGTCCAGACCAAGAAGAAACACAAGACACAAATGCTCCCAATGGAAATGGAGAAGTACATGTTGCATTTGTAGTACCTCCTTCTAATTGATTGGTTCCACTGAATGTCCAGTTGGCCTCATCAAATGTTCCATTGTTATTTCCTTGTGCTGGATTTCTGTAAGCCCATCCATCAAGAAAATCCCATCCTGTTCCTGTTCCATCCATATTAATATCGCCAAATACATCAATTACTGCACCGTTTTCAAATAATTCTACCGCATCATCTCCATTGATTAACATAGAAGTTGTAGTGTATTGTGGATAGAATCCGAAAAAGTTAAAGAATTGTGTAGAATCAGATCCTACATAGATATAAGTTCCAGCAGCAATTACATCTGCAGGGAAAGTATATTCTTCACCATCCGTTCCACCTCCATTATTCGCAGAACCCAAACCAAACGTACTTAAATCAGCAATTGGATTCGCTGCATAAAGTTCAATTCCTTTAGGTGTTCCTCCAGATAATGGACCATCAAATGCACCTGTAATTACTAAGTCAGAAGTCACACAACATGCATTTTGTACATAAACATCATAAGTAGTCGCATCCATAAGACCCGTTAATGAAGTCATTGCAGAGGTAGACATTACTTCTGTTCCTCCACCTGGAGTATATCCAGTTGGACCATACTCCACATTAAAGGCTGTTCCTGTAGAAGTCCAAGTAATATCTGCGCTATTCGTAGTGATATTTGAAGCTGCAAGTGTAGTTGGTGCAGGACATGTCGGTACAGATAACGTAAATAAATCTACACCAAATCCATCATTTTGAACAGATCCATCTGAAGAGAATACATAACGAACTACCACATTAGCTAGGCCAGCTGTTCCTACTAAAGTATTCGAAGCAGGAACCCATCCTCCAGATGTTCCATCCCACCATTCATTTCCTGTATCATTATACCAATTCATTGCTGAACCCGCATCAAGTATTTTATTCCAAGTAGCACCACCGTCTAGTGAAATTTCCATCCAACCCTCATCACAACAAGTTTCTGTGTCATAGTTTAAAGCAAAAGTCATTTCTGGATCTGCAGTTAAAGCAGAAAAGTCAAGACAAGGAGAAGTCAAATAAGATAATTCACTAGCATTGTAGTCACCTGTCAAATTCGTAACCCAAGCGTTAGTACCACTAGATGCTGCAGTAATTACTGGCCCAGCAGGAGCACCTACTGCCCAAGAAGAGTTTGCACCAGAAGCAGACCATCCGCCAGCTCCACCTTCAAAATCCATTGAATATGGGAAAGCTGAAATTGTAGCTACACTTGTAATTGTAGTAGAAAACATATCATTTCCTGCATCTGAATCACTAGCTAAAGCGGTTACCGCATCAATCATATATGTACCAGGTAAGCTTAAATCAGCAGTTCCAGTAAAAGTATATGTATCACTCATACCTGCAGCTATAGACCCTGTATAGGTTTCCATTACAGGGGTACCTCCATTTACAGTATAACTTACTGGAATACTTGTTTGCGTAGTCATCCCTCCATTCATTATGGTAATCGTAACCGATTCTGTAGCCGTTAAACCACATCCAGAAACAGGAGAAGAAATTGCAGTAATAGATACATCATCCATTGGCGGAGCCTGTAAGAAGAAATTGTCAAGTCCAACTCCTTCATCAGTAACTGAACCATCAGAAGAGAATACAAATCGTAATCTTACGTTTGCTTCTCCAGCAGCTCCAGTTACAACATTTTCAACAGTAACCCAACCTCCAGTAGAACCTTCCCACCATTCGTTCGTTGCATCATTGTACCAATTCATTGCGGCACCTGCATCTAATATTTTAGTATAGGTAGCACCACCATCAATACTTAATTCCATCCAAGTTTCATCACAACAACCTTCTGTAGCAGTATTGAAAGAGAATCGAGTAATTGGATCCATCGTTTCTGCAGATAAATCAAAACAAGGAGACGTTAAATAAGAAAGTTCTGATGAATTATAATTACCTCCTAAATTAGTAACCCATGAACTTGTACCAGGTCCAACCACAGGAATATCTGTTCCTGTTGGTGTTCCCCACGCCCATGAAGAGTTAGCACCCGAGGCAATCCATCCACCATCATTGGCTTCAAAATCTTCTACATAAGGTAAGCCAGAAACACTAGTAACACTAGTAACCATAAGCGTAGACATATCATTAGATGCATTTCCATCCGTTGCTAAACTAGTATAACCATCAATCGTATAACTTCCAGCAACACTTAAATCCGCACCCATTGTAAAACTATAAGAAGCACTCATCATAGGCATGATGGTACCTGTAAATGTTTCTGTAACAGGAGTTCCTCCATTCACTGTATAATTAACTGGGAAACCTGTTTGAGCAGCAGTACCATTATTAAAGATGGTAATGGTAACTGTTTCCATATTGGTTAAACCACATCCAGAAGCAGGTGCATCTACAGAAGTAACTGCTAAATCATCTGCTACTTGACGAACTAAGAAGAAATTGTCTACACCAACACCTTCATCTGTAACTGAACCATCAGATGAAAATGCAAATCGTAATCGAACATCTGCTTGTCCAGCTGCACCAACAACAATCTGTTCTGCAGTAACCCAGCCACCAGTGGTACCTTCCCACCATTGGTTTACTGCATCATTATACCAATTATCGCCTTGGCCTGAAGCACCTACTTTAGTCCAAGTAGCACCTCCATCAATTGACATTTCCATCCAAACTTCATCACAACAACCTTCTGTTGCTGTATTAAAAGAAAAACGAGCGATTGGATCATCTACCTCTGCAGATAAATCCCAAAAAGGAGTTTCTAAGTAAGAAGTCTCCGCGCTATTGTAATTACCTGTTAAGTTAGTAACCCAAGCATTTGTACCAGGTCCAACCACAGGAATATCTGTTCCTGTTGGTGTTCCCCATTGCCATGAAGAGTTAGTACCTGAAGTCGTCCAGCCTGCATCATTGGCTTCGAAGTCTGTTACATATGGAAAAGCGGCAGCCATAGGACCAGCAGCTTCTGTAATGGTAATTGAACCACCAGCAGAACCGACATCATTACCAGTAGTTCCAGTACCATCTACTGCATTTCCAGCATAATAGAATGTTACATCTCCTGTACCCGCGGTAGGGGCAACCCATTGCATCATAAACACTCCAGAAGCACTAGTTCCACCACCATGTTCTACATAAGTACGTCCACCAACATTAGCAGCAGCTGCCATTTGTACGTTGGCTCCTAAATTTTGGAAAGTTCCAGCATCTGCGTTTGCAGCGTCTAATGCCGTCATTTGGAATCCATATCCACTAGGAGTTCCTGTAGTAGCTGTAATACCAAATGAAACATCATACGTTGTTCCTGGCACATAGGTGGTTACGGGAGTCATTGTTCCCACTTCAAACACACCTAATGCTTCTACTGTAGTAAATGCACCACCAACGTGACAAGTACCACATGTGAGACCTGATTCACCAGGAGCACCTGTATTACCATCGTTGGCTGCTGCAGCTCGACCACCAGAATTACTTTGAAAAATAAAACTGAGTAAGCCTACAGTAAAAAGAAGAAAAATAAATCTTGTCTTCATAAAAAAGGATTTTAATTTTTTAATTAAATTTTAAATAAGGTTCGTTTCTAACAAGTATATAAAGGTTACTATTATACAGTATTTAAAGCCTAGGAGGCTTTTATCATCATGACTGTGATTTTAAGGAGGGTTTTGTGCTCCGCAAAGTTAACAAACTTTAAACAAAAAATATACAAACTAATTGAATATTTGCTATTATCCTTTGGGGAATTAACATATTAAAAACGCCCCCTATTTAATTAATAGAGGGCGTTTTTAATATGTGTTATTCTATTTTTATTTTGAAACGACTAAAGGAATAGTTTCAAATTGATCATTTGCCCAAACACGTATAAAGTAGGTACCTGCAACTAGATCTTTGGTATCCAAGCGATATTCTACCACTGATTGTACACCAAGAGATTTACTCCAAACAGTTCTTCCTAATATGTCTTGCAGTTCTATTTGTATAGCTTTTGATTGATCTAAAGACATACTCAACACTGTTTGATCTGAAGTTGGATTTGGATAGAGGTTTAAAGCTTTTAAACCTTCTATTTGTTGTATTGAGGTAATCACAATAATTTCACATAATTGATCTTCACAACCATAAAAATCAGAGACGGTAACACAATATTGTCCAGTACTTAAACCTGTTAAGTCTTCTGTTGTTGCTCCATTGTCCCAAATAAAAGTGTAAGGAGCCGTACCTTGTGTAATTGTTAGGTCAATTGCCCCGTCCATAGCCCCTGGAGAAGATTCTTCTAGCAATGTAGAAGACAATCCTAAGGGTCCACAACCAGGTAATACGGTCGCACAAATAATTCCTTCGCAATTCGATGCATCAGTTACTGTTACACAATAAGTACCATCTGCCAAGCCAGTTAAATCTTCCGTTGTTGCTCCATTATCCCATAAGTAAGTAAAAGGAGAAGTACCTGATCCAATCATTAAATCAATCGATCCATCATCTAAATCTGCAGCAGATTCATCATCTACATCGGTAGTTAAATTTAAAATAGTACATCCCATTAACACTTCTGCAGTTATAGAATCAGTACATCCTAAAATATCAGAGACTACCACAGTGTACATTCCGTCCGCTAAACCTGTGACATCTTCTGAAGTTGCTCCATTGCTCCAAGTATAGGTAAAAGGTGCTATACCTCCAGTAGTGGTTAAATCAATCATTCCATCATCTAAACCATCTAATGTTTCATCAGTGGCAACTGTACCTAGCGTAAATGGAGTTGTTCCACAAGGTTCGAAAATTGCTCGTAAGAAATAAGTAAGATTAAAGCCAAAGTCTTCATTATTAGACCAAACCCCTGCTCCATTGGGGTTTGCATCCCATGTTACCCATCCTGTTCCAGGAGTAAATATATTTTCCAACGTTGCTAAAGAGATATTTTCTCCAGGCTCTACCACACCTAAAAAGTAAGTTCCAGGTGTCAATGTAATTGGACCACCATTTATTGGAAGATCTAATAACACCCCATTGGTTTCATCATCTGTAGTAATAATATATCCTTCTGTACTCGCAATAATCGCATCAGGAGAACCATCAGGATTTGTGCTATAAACATTGGCATATACAGAGTCTCCAGCGGGAGGTATCACCAATTGGAATTTTACTGAACTTAATACATCCGTAGCTACTACTTCAAAGTTTTGACCAAGCTCTGCATTATCGTCACCGCCAGTACCAATTCCAAGGCTGGTTCCTGCAGATAAGTCATTATTATCCCGTGCAAATTCTGTTTGGGTAATAATAATTGGGATACCTGTAATCGTATTATTTGTAAGATCTAAATCATTCGCTTCGGTTACTGTAATATCCATAAAATAAACCCCTGGTGCTGGAGGCACAAACGCAGTGGTTGGGCTTGTCGAAATAGACATCCCTGGTGCTAAACTCGCAATATTATCTGTCCCAGAAAATACCGAAGTCATGGTTCCGTCTACAATATCAAATGTTACATCAATCGGGCCTAAAGCACTTAATCCTGCATTAACAATTGTAGAATTCAATGCAACATCTGCTTGACGGTAAGGGATCAATGTATATTCTTGTCCACCAGCTAATTCTGCATCAAATGCTAAGGGCAATTTAATTTCAAAATCATCAATTCCTACTCCTTCTTGCTGTACTGATCCATCTGAAGAAAACACAAAGCGCAATCGTACATCAGCAACACCAGCTACTCCAGCAAGCACATTTTCTGCATTTACCCAACCTCCAGTAGCATCATTCCACCATTCATTGGCGGCATCATTATACCAATTTGTTCCAGTTCCTGAAGCACCCACTTTCGTCCATGTAGTTCCACCATCAATAGATACTTCTAACCAGGCTTCATCAAATCCAACTTCTGTTTCTGTCCATAATGCAAAGCTAATATCTGGATCAGTTGGTACTGCACTAAAGTCAAAACAAGGAGAGACTAAATAAGATAACTCACTTGCGTTATAAGGTCCAGTAAGGTTAGTTACAAAGGAAGACATTCCTTCTCCGGCACTATTAATAACTGCGCCTGTTGGCGCACCTAAAGCCCAACTACTATTAGTTCCTTCTGTCGTCCAGCTCATCGGCCCTGCTTCCCAGCCCATATTATATGGAAATGTATTTACTGTCTCTATTGAAGTTACGACTCTACTTGTCGTATCATTGGTGATATCTCCATCCGTTCCTAAGCTTGTCCATGCTTCAATTTGATATTGTCCTGCCATACTTAAATCTGCTCCTGTAGCAAAAGCAAAATTAGTGGTTAATCCTGGGTTAATTGTTCCTGTAAAAGTTTCCATCACAGGAGTTCCTCCATTGATTTGGTAATATACTGGTATATTTGAAACAGGTGACGAACTTAAACTTTCTATAACGACTGTCACTGTTTCTGTGGCACTTAACCCACACCCATCATTGGGTGCTAAGATGGCTGACGCACGTACATCAATAGGAGGCCGATCATATACTCGTACATCATCCAAGGCAATATCTCCTGAAAATCCAACCACAGTAGTAGCAAGCCAACTCACTTTTACAATTCCAGTGTATCCTGTAAGCGAGATGCTGGCTAATTCCCAAGGATCAGTAGAAACCGTTTGTTGGGCCCCACTCAACGTCCAAAGATTGGTCCAAGTAGCACCATCATCTGTTGATATTTCAAAATCCAATGTACCAATATCTGCTCCATTCAAATGATAATAAAAATCAACAAAAGGATTTGATAATGTGGTAAGATCCATACACGGTGAAATAATTCGAGCCGTTGAACCATCACAAGGCGAGGATGCTTCTTTAAACAAATACTTTGTGGTATCTGTTCCTGGGTTATTATCCATAGAAGGGCCAGTTCCTGGGCCTGAAGGTGTATTACCCGAATTGACTCTCCAGTCGTCAGTATCTCCTATATCTTGTGTCCAGTTATTAGTCACTGCTGCGGAACAATCAAAAGGACAAGGATCAAAGTTGTTTCCACAAAAAGCAAAGGTTTCAAAATTTTCAGAAAATGGGAATGTAGTGATTGGAGCAATTTTTTCAATCGTTTTAGAAACTAAATCATTAGAAGCATCTCCGTCACCAGGGAATACGACCATTACGTCTAAATTATAAACACCCAAAGCACTAAAATCTTCTGTAAAAGTAAATACATCTGTTGCTCCTGGTGCCAATGGCCCTGCATAGGTTCCTACAGAAGCAAAACCTCCGCCATTTATTTGGCTTTGTATATCAATGCTAGAAACAGGTACTCCACTTAAATTTTGAATGGTAACAGTAACCGTTTCTGTTGCGGTTAGTGAACAACCTGAATTTGGACTATCAATAGAAATCGTCGCTACATCTGTAGCAGGACGATCATAGATACGAATAGCATCTAAAGAAATATCACTCTCAAATCCTGCACCAGCAATCGCTTCCCAACGTAATTGAATAACTCCAGAGTATGCAATAAGACTAGCTTCTACTTGTTGCCAAGGGTCTATGTCTGCTGCTTGAATAGCTCCAGTTTGCGTCCAAATATTAGTCCAAGTCAATCCTCCATCTGTAGTTACATCTAAATTGAATGTCCCCATATTAATTCCAAACATATGGGTATAAAATTCTACATAAGGATTTACCAATCCTGAAATATCCATACATGGAGAAATAAGTATGCTATTTGCTGCAGCACAACCTGACGCTTCTATAAATAAATATTGCCCTGTGGCTGTACCAGGGTCATGATCAATTAATGGTCCTGTTCCAGTTGATGGAGTTCCTCCTATATTTACTCTCCAATCATCTGCATCCATATTATCTTGTAGAAAATCATTAGCTACCGCAGCAGAACAATCAAATCCACAAGGATCTGTATTTCCACATAAATTCCAAGTTTCAAAATCCTCAACAATAGGGAAAGAAGAGATTAATGGATATTGGTTGATAAGCAACATACTCGTATCATTTGATGCCATTGCATCACTAGGCAAAGAAGTAAAGGATGCAATGTTATAAGCCCCAACAGTAGATAAATCGGCTGTTCCAGCAAAGGTATACATCATGGTAGTTCCAGGATTCAGTGTAGCAGTAAAGCTTTCTGTAACCATGCCTCCACCATTTACCATATAACTAATGGGAAAATTTGATTGAGCATTAAGACCAAAATTTTCTACTTCTACGGTAATCATTTCCATAGCTGTGAGATCACAGGAAGAACCTCCAACAATACGAACTACTCCTACATCATCACTAGGAGGAACCACAAATTCTAAACTCCAACTATTAATCGTTCCTGTATCTCCTCCAGCATCATCACACACCACTAAACTCCAAACTCCATCCGCATTTTGTCCATTATTCACATCATCTAAATTACCTTGAGGTATAAAGCTACCTGTAAAAGGAGCAATACCATCCTCAATTAAACCATCTGCTCCCATCATGTTAAAACAGGTTCCTGTAAAATTATCACCGTCTCCACCCACATTAGCCGCTAGGGCAACAACTGTTCCATCAGGAGCGAGTAAAGAAAGGTCAACATCTGCATCCCAAGTGTGTGTAATATCTACACATACATTTTCTAGATTTAATGTAGCTCCAATATTCCCTACTCCAGCTACGGTAATATCCACATTAGATGTGGTAGGACAAGAGGCATCTGGAATAGGAAAGGCTGCGCCCGAATATGTAAATAATTGGGCTTGCAGTTGTATACTCCCAATCAGGGTAATTCCTATTACCCAGAGGATAAAGTTTAAGTGCTTCATAATTTAGTCAATTTAGTGTTTTTTCGATTTAAGGATTAAATTAACCAAATATTTTTCCGCGACCAAATATTCACTTTTATTTTATTATTATAAAATACATATCAAAAACATATTTTCCTTTTTCTTATAGAATTGGTGCATTAAATTGCTTTGTTAATTCCTTTACATTATCTTTCGGATTCTTAAACACGAATCCCAACATTTAGAAATTCATCTTATGATCATTCAACTCATTGAAGAAATATCTACTACTCAAAAAGAACATATTGTCCATAAGGTGGAATCTTTAGGTTACCAACTTTCTGAAGTGACTACCCAAAAAGGTCATTATCTAATTGCTGTCGGTAAAAAAGATTTTGATATACGATCTGTTGGTCGTTTAGATGGGGTAAAAGATATTCATTGGGTCTCTGATGGATATAAATTAGTATCTAAAAAATGGAAGGTAGGCAAAACAGCTATTGACCTTGGGGATGGTATTCAAATTGGCGATGGGAGCTTAGCCATGATGGCTGGGCCATGCTCTATAGAAAGCGAAGCACAAATAAAAAGTACGATCCAGCATCTTTTAGAAAATAATATTCGAATCATGCGAGGTGGTGTTTACAAACCTAGAAGTTCTCCTTACGCCTTTAGAGGTTTGGGGATTGATGGTTTAAAAATGTGGTATGAATTAGCCAAAGCCAATGGATTGAAAATTATTACTGAAGTCATGCAAGTTTCTCAAATTGATGCGATGCTTCCTTATGTAGATGTTTTTCAAGTGGGTGCTCGGAACATGCAGAATTTTAACCTCTTAGATGCTTTAGGTGCGGTAGACAAGCCAGTAATGATTAAACGTGCGATGTCTGGTACCATTGATGAATTATTACAATGCGCCGAATATGTTTTTTCCGGAGGAAATGAAAAAATAATACTCTGTGAACGGGGTATTCGTACCTATGAAAAAGCTTATCGTAATACATTCGATTTGAATGCTATTCCTATACTAAAAGAAAAAACGCATTTACCTGTCGTAGCCGACCCTTCACATGGTATTGGTCTTCGAGATTATGTAGAAGACATGGCATTGGCATCTATTATGGCAGGAGCAGATGGAGTGATTTATGAAACCCACCAAACGCCAGAAAAAGCTTTTTCTGATGGACAACAAACATTGAATTTTGAAGAATCTGCTAACCTTATTAACAAAATGAAACTCACGAGTAATCTTCGTGCTAGTTTTTAAATTTATCGTCTTTTTATGGCATTAATAAAAAAGGTTAGAGGGCATTATCCTCAATTTGGACAAGATTGTTATTTAGCAGAAAATGCGACTATTATCGGAGATGTTGTGATGGGAGATGAATGCAGCATTTGGTTTAATGCCGTAATTCGAGGAGATGTGAATTCCATTCGAATGGGTAACCGTGTCAATATCCAAGACGGCGCAATGGTGCATTGCACTTTTGAACAATCAGCCACTCATATTGGTCATCAAGTCTCCATTGGTCATCATGCCATTATTCATGGTTGTACTATAAAAGATCATGTCTTAGTTGGTATGGGCGCCATTATTATGGATCATGCGATCATTGAATCCAATGTCTTAGTTGCAGCAGGTGCATTAGTATTAGAAAATATGCATTTAGAATCTGGATTTATTTATGGTGGAAGTCCTGCTCGAAAACTAAAACCATTAGGTGAAAGTTTGGCCAATGGAATGATTGAAAAAATCGCTAGCAACTATGTAAAATACGCGAGTTGGTATAAGGAATAAGTGCGCAAAAGATTAAATCATCAAAAAAGCGACCGTTCGTAGTGAAAAAAAAATCATTGATCTAAGTTTTGAATCATGAGCAACTGAAATTTCATATATTGAACTTGTTCAAAAAAACATATCAATGACTGTCTTTCTTATTGTTCTTGCTATCCTTTTAATTGCCTTAGGCATTATTGGTTGCATTGTCCCTGGTCTACCTGGCCCCTTACTTTCATGGTTCGCTGTTTTAGCCTATTACTTCACCGATGCCACCAATAATTTCAGTTTAACATGGTTGATTATTTGGGGTGTGATCGCTGTTTTTGGCTTATTAGCTGATTTTATTGTTCCAGCAGCAGCTACTAAAAAGTTTGGTGGAACAAAAGGTGGAATTTGGGGCGGTATTATTGGTACATTTATAGGTTTATCTTTTCCTCCTTTTGGTCTAGTACTTGGACCATTACTCGGTGCAATATTAGGTGATTTAATCGCTGGGAAAGCGATCATGTCTGCCGTAAAATCTGGTTTTGGCAATTTTATTGGCTTTGTAATAGGCACCATTTTAAAACTACTTGTAGCCATAATTATAGGCTTTGCGGTCGCTACCAAAATTGTAGTCTTTGCAGGTGGAGGTCTATTTAGTTGGATTTTTTAAGCCTAAAAATTAAACATATTTTTTATCTACTTTCTCTGCTACTTGTTGTCGAATAGCTTTCACCTCTTGTTCCTTTGATTTAGGATAAATAAGTAATACATCTTTCTCATCTACAATAATAAAATCTTCTAATCCTCCTACCACAACTAGTTTATCTTCATAACTACGAACCAAGCAATTTTTAGTATCTTTCAATATAGCTTGTGAAGCAAGAACCGTGTTCCCATCTGCATCTTTTTTATCGGATTCTATATGTAAGGAATTCCATGTTCCTAAATCTGACCAACCAAATTCTGAGGGTATAGTATACACATTTTTCGAAGGTTCTAAAATCGCATAATCAATAGAAATATTCGGCGATTTAGGGTACTCACGTTTAATAACCGCATCTTCTGCATAAGTATTAAAATCCGCTGCAATATCATTAAACAAAGTATAAATCTCAGGAACATGGCGCTCAAATGCCTCGATAATTCTTTGCGTATGCCAAATGAAAATGCCCGCATTCCACAAATACTCTCCACTATCTACAAAATCCTTAGCTCGAGTTATATCTGGTTTTTCCGTAAATTGTTTTACTTTATGAATACCATCCGTTCCTTCTTTTTCATAGTGAATATAACCATATCCTGTATCTGGTCGACTAGGCTGCATTCCCAAAGTAACCAATGCATCTGTTTGATCTGCAAAAGCAAATGCTTGAGTTATCTTCTCTAAAAAATGATCTTCTTGAAGAATTACATGATCCGAAGGTGCCATAACAAAACTAGCTTCTGGGTCTATTGCTCTAAGTTTAAACGCAGTATAAGCGACACTTGGCGCGGTATTATTACGACTTGGTTCACAAAGGATTTGATTATAGGTTAATTCTGGAATATGCTCCTTAACCAACTCTTTATACATCTCATTGGTAACTACAAAAATATTTTCTGCGGGGATAATTTTGGCAAAACGTTCATACGTTAATCGAATTAATGATTTCCCAACACCTAAAATATCTAAAAATTGTTTAGGTCTTTCTTCTCGACTTCCTGGCCAAAAACGACTTCCTACGCCTCCAGCCATAATAGCTACAAAATGATGCTCATGCATGTGATTTCAATTTTAAATTTACCACGAAGATCAAATACTTTTTTTATTAAAAAAAATAATTCAACCTTCAATTCTTATTTTTTCAAAGAAGTTGCGTTAAAATATTAAATTTGTACCTCATGAATTTTCCGTCCAAATTAATCGAAGATGCCGTAACGGCTTTCTCACAACTTCCAGGTGTGGGTAAAAAAACAGCATTAAGGCTTGTATTGCATATGCTTCAAGAACCTGTTGAAATCAGTGAACAGTTTGCTGATGCTATTGTTGACATGCGTAAAAAAATAAAATTTTGTGCGCATTGTCATAATGTTTCTGATGATACAATCTGTAGCATTTGCTCAGGAAGCGGAAGAGATAAAACGACCGTTTGTGTAGTAGAATCTATCCGAGATATTATGGCCATTGAAAACACTAATCAATATAAAGGTCTTTATCATGTGCTCGGTGGAGTGATTTCTCCTATTGAAGGAGTTAGTCCTAAAGATTTAAATATTGATACCTTTATCCAACGAATCCCTAAAGAAGGCATTAAGGAAATTATTATGGCTTTGAGTCCTACTATTGAAGGAGATACAACCATCTTTTACCTCTCCAGACAATTAAAAGATCAAGATGTAAAAATCACTACACTTGCTCGCGGTATTTCCTTTGGAGGTGAACTTGAATATGCCGACGAAATGACACTAGGTCGTTCAATAATGACTCGACGACTTTATGACAATGACATCAATAAATCTCAAGGATAATATGAAGCACGTCCTTATGTCCGAATCTATATGATCCCATGAAATTATCCGTAGTTATTGTAAACTATAATGTAAAATACTTTTTGGAACAGGCGCTGAAGTCTGTCCGAAAAGCTATTGATTCTATAGATGCGGAAGTTTTTGTAGTGGACAATAATTCGGTAGACGATTCGGTGGCGATGGTCAAGCGAGATTTCCCTGAAGTACATCTCATTGCTAATAAAGACAATCCTGGTTTTTCCAAAGCAAACAATCAAGCCATCCAACTGGCCAAAGGAGAATATATTCTCTTATTAAACCCTGACACTGTGGTTGAAGAAGATACCTTTGAAAAGGTCATTCATTTTATGGACAGCCATGAAGATGCAGGAGGACTTGGCGTACAAATGATTGATGGGAAAGGTAATTTTTTACCTGAATCAAAACGAGGCTTCCCCTCCCCTTTTGTTGCGTTTTGTAAAACATTTGGTCTTTCCAGAATCTTTCCAAAATCAAAAACATTCAATCGATATCATCTTGGTTATTTAGATAAAAATAAGACCCATAAAGTAGATGTGTTATCTGGTGCGTTTATGTTGTTGAGAAAAAAAGTACTCGATAAAATTGGACTCTTAGATGAAACCTTTTTCATGTATGGAGAAGACATTGATCTTTCTTACCGAATCATCAAAGGAGGATATCAGAACTATTATTTTGCAGATACAACCATTATCCATTATAAAGGAGAAAGCACCAAAAAAGGAAGCTTAAATTACGTGAAGGTTTTCTATAATGCCATGATTATTTTTGCAAAAAAACACTTTAAAGGAGAAAAGGCTTGGCTCTTTGTTTTAATGCTTCAAATGGCCATTTACTTTCGTGCTTTCTTAACGATTGTTAGTAATCTAGGTAAGACGCTTTTTCGCCCGTTGTTTGATGCCGCATTAATCTTTTTAGGGCTATATCTATTAAAAGATTTTTGGGCGGTTTCTGTGTTTAAAGATCCCAATTATTATCCGCCTTCATTGATGCGTATTAATGCGCCGATGTACACTGGATTTTGGCTTTTGTCCATATTCTTCAGTGGAGGTTATGATCATCCATTTCGCACAGGGCCTTTGGTTAGGGCTTTTATTGTTGGCACCGTTTTTCTTGCCGCAGTCTATGGTTTTTTACCCCAAGAATTAAGAACTTCTAGATCATTAATTTTACTTGGAGCGATCTGGGGTCTAGTGACCATTTGGCTGTCTCGATTGATCGAATATTTTATTCGTCATCGCAATATTAATATGGGTCGAGAACTTCAACAAAACTTAGTTATTGTAGGAGATCAAGAAGAAAGTCACCGAGTGCATCAACTCTTGTTAGGTAGTCAAGTTGACCTTAATTTAATTGGCATGGTTTCGCCTAATGAGAATCAATCCCCAACCGATTTTCTTGGCAATCTTAATCAGTTGGATGAATTGGTACATATCTATAAAATCAATGAAATTGTATTTTGTGCAAAGGATGTATCTTCTCAAAAAATAATGCATTGGATGACGCAATTGGGGACAAGTATTAACTTTAAAATTGTGCCTGAAAAGAGCTTAAGTATTATTGGGAGTAACTCAAAAAATGCTGCGGGTGATTTGTATACTATTGATTTGAAATTCAATATTGCTACCCCAATGAATCGAAGAAACAAACGACTTTTTGATCTTGGTATAAGTCTGCTTCTTTTGATAAGTTCAATTTTTCATATTTGGTTTATTAAAAAGAAAGGTTCCTTTTTTGGTAATATATTTAGTGTATTATTGGGCAAAAAAACATGGATTGGATATGCAAAAACATCGACTACATTGGATAATTTACCCAAATTAAAAAATAGTGTGCTTCATCCTACAGATGCGTTAAGACTCAAACAGGTCAATGAGATTACTATCAATCGCTTAAATTATTTGTACGCGAAGGATTATACCTTAGATAATGATTTACATATTTTACTTAAAGGATTTCGAAATTTAGGTAATTCCTAAGCTTAATTTATTTTTATGATAAAAGAAAAAATCAAACAACTTGCCAGCGAAAACCACAATGAGATATTAGGTATTCGCAGACATATTCATGCCAATCCTGAACTCTCTTTTCAAGAAGTAGAAACAGGAAAATATATTGCTGCTCAGTTAGCTGAATTGACGATTCCCTTTGAACATGGCATCGCAGATAATGGCGTAGTTGGGTTAATTAAAGGAAAGAATCCAGATAAAAAAACAATTGCACTTCGCGCGGATATTGATGCTTTACCCATAACAGAAATCAATGAGGTGGAATATAAATCAAAAAACGAAGGCGTTATGCATGCTTGTGGACATGATGTGCATACCGCTTCGTTACTTGGCGCAGCTCGAATTTTAAACCAGATCAAAGATCAATTTGAAGGAACGATCAAACTTATTTTTCAACCTGCAGAAGAACGACTTCCTGGAGGAGCATCGATTATGATTAAGGAAGGGGTGTTGTTAAATCCAGCACCAATTTCTATTATTGGACAGCATGTTCATCCTCCTTTAGAAGTGGGTAAAGTGGGTTTTAGAGCGGGTGCTTATATGGCTTCTGCCGATGAGCTTCATGTCACGGTCAAAGGGCGAGGCGGTCATGGTGCATTGCCCCAAGATTGTATTGATCCTATTGTCATTACCGCACATATTATTACGGCTTTACAACAAATTATTAGTCGGCGTTGCAATCCGATTACGCCTTCGGTATTAACCTTTGGAAAAATTATTGGCGAAGGAGCAACCAATGTCATTCCGAATGAAGTAAAACTAGAAGGTACTTTCCGAACCTTTGACGAAAAGTGGCGATTGGAAGCTCATCAATTAATGAAAAAAATGGCTACTCAAATGGCCGAGAGTATGGGCGGAGAATGTGATTTTGAAGTCCGAAAAGGTTATCCTTTTTTATTTAATAATGAAGACTTGACCGCCAATACTCGACACTTTGCGGAGCAGTATCTAGGTAAAGAAAATGTGGTTGATCTTCCGATGCGAATGACTGCAGAAGATTTCTCTTATTACTCCCATGAAATTCCTGGTGTATTTTATCGTCTAGGTACAGGAAATGTGGCTAAAGGCATTACCTCTCCTGTGCATACCAATACATTTAACATTGATGAAGATGCGCTAGAATTGAGTACAGGATTGATGGCTTGGCTAGCCTTTAACGAATTGAAGTCATAACGTGATGAGGTATTTTGTAGAGTTAAGTTATCAAGGCACCGCTTATCATGGTTATCAAATTCAACCCAATCAGATATCGGTACAAGAAACGTTGGAACATGCTTTTTCTACTATTTTGAATGAAACAATAGTGGTAGTTGGTTGTGGTCGTACAGATACTGGCGTCCATGCAAAACAATATTTTATCCATTTTGAATTTAATGGCGTGCTTCCTTCTGATTTTCAGAATCGACTCAATAAGTTTCTACCCAAAGACATTGCGATTCATGCTATTTTTCCTGTAGAAAAAGATGTACACGCTCGTTTTGATGCTTTTCGAAGAAAATATGAATATTGGATTAGCCTTGACAAATCGCCTTTCGATTATCCGCTTTCTTGGTATTATTTTAATGGAAAAAATTTAAACCTTTCTTTAATGGAAGAGGCTGCAAATTTAATTGGTACCTATCAAGAATTTGCCACCTTTTGCAAAACCAACTCGGATGCTAAAACGATGAAGTGTACGATTTATGAAGCCCGTTGGGAGCGACAAGAAAACCGTTTAGTATTTCATATTGCGGCTAATCGTTTTTTGCGAGGGATGGTTCGTCTTATTGTGGGCGCTTGTGTACAAATTGGGGAAGGAAAGGCCAGCATAGCAGATTTGAAAACGGCTTTAGACGAGCAAAAACAAATGGTCAAAAGTTTGAGTGTTCCTGCGCAAGGATTATATTTAATGGAAATTCATTATCCAGAAGCTGTATTTGAACAAAGATAGGTGATTGACAGTTATACTGACTACTGAATTTGGACAAGGGATAGACGCGGAATGCGCGCAGTGAAACGAGCACATTATAGCAAATAGCCCGGCCAAAAAAACGCAGTTTTTTTTGGATGGCCCCAAAGAAAACATCCTTCTTTAATTTTTGTTTTATCCTTTTTACTTACCTTCAACCTATGGCAGAAAAGAAAGCACAATCTATAGATTTTCAATTACTCAAACGGGTTTTAGCTTTGGCGAAGCCTTATCGGTTATTGTTTCTTTCTGCTGCGGTATTGACTGTTGTTCTTGCGCCTTTATCCATCATTCGTCCGTATTTGATTCAGCGGGCGGTGGATGACTATATTTTACAATATAATTTATCGGGATTAAAGTTTATTGTGATGATTTTGCTTGTGGTCTTAATAGCAGAATCTTTGCTTCGATATTTCTTTATTTTTTCTACTAATTTATTAGGACAAAATGTGATTAAAGATTTACGGGTAAAGGTCTTTCGGCATATTATCCATTTAAAACTTAATTATTTTGATAAGACGCCAATTGGAACTTCTACCACTCGAACGATTAATGATATTGAGACGATTAACACCGTTTTCACCCAAGGAGTCATTACTATTATTGCCGATATATTGACGGTTTTTGCGGTGTTGGGCATCATGTTATATACCAGTTGGAAATTGACACTCATTTGCTTAATCACTTTGCCCTTATTGATATGGGCGACTTATATTTTCAAAGAAAAAGTAAAAGCATCTTACCAACAAGTACGAAACGAAATATCGAATATGAATGCTTTTTTACAAGAGCGAATTAGTGGCATGCGGGTAGTTCAAATATTTAATGCGGAGTCGCGGGAGATGGCTAATTTTTCGGAAATAAATGGCAAATATCGAAAGGCCAATTTGAATTCCATTTTGTATTACGCTGTTTTTTTTCCTGTAGTAGAAATTCTTTCTGCTACCTCTTTGGCGTTATTGGTTTGGTGGGGTGCGCGTGGTGTAATTCAAGGAGAAGTTACGTTGGGAGCGCTGATTGCTTTTCCAATATATTTGAGCATGTTATTTCGTCCAGTGCGGATGTTGGCAGATAAATTCAACACCTTACAAATGGGTTTAGTTGCTTCTGATCGGGTATTTCATTTATTAGATACTGACAGTCAAATTAATAATACGGGGACGATCAAATCACCGAAGATGGAAGGCCACATCCAATTTGATCATGTCAATTTTGAATACATTGAGAACGAGCCTATTTTAAAAGATTTGAGTTTTGAAATTAAAGCTGGCGAGACCTTAGCCATAGTAGGAAGCACGGGATCGGGAAAAACCACGATCATTAGTATTCTAAATCGGTTTTATGAACTTAATGGAGGCAGTATTCGAATTGATGGAACCGATATTCGAGATTTCGACCTTTTTGCATTGCGCAGACGGATGGCTGTCGTATTACAAGATGTCTTCTTATTTTCTGGTTCTGTTTTAGAAAATATAACTTTACGAGACACCCATATTACAAGAGAAGAAGTTATTGCTTCGGCCAAGTTGATTGGTGCCCATGAATTTATCCAGCAACTACCTGGAGCATATGATTATAAGGTGATGGAGCGAGGCGCGACGTTATCTATGGGACAACGACAGCTTATTTCTTTTGTCCGCGCCTTGGTGTTTAATCCTGATATTTTGATATTAGACGAAGCTACATCGAGTATAGATCCAGAAACAGAATCTGTGATTCAATTTGCAATAGAAACATTAATTAGTAAACGTACCTCGATTATTATTGCCCATCGATTAACTACGATTCGGCATGCAGACAATATTTTGGTATTGGATAAAGGTGTGAAAAAAGAATTTGGGAATCATCAAGATTTATTGAACATTGAAGATGGATATTTCCGTAAATTATATGATATGCAATTTGCGCATTTGATTAGTGATCAGTAAGTAATTGTATCGTTTTATATCCCTTTTTTAGAAAAAAATCAGAATTTTCATCTAAAAATGTAGGTTCCTTGTCTAAACCCACCCAAAATTTATAAACCTTTATGTACATTGAGTATTTAAATTAAGTAATTCATGAGATTGACTTAAGCTCTCAGCTAAATTAATCAAATCATAACAATATGAGTACTTCAAGATTTCAGCAAAATCCTAATGCCGCAGGAGGCGGTAATACTGTCAATCGGGTGTTATCGCTTGTTTTCATTGTGGCTATGATTTATATGTTAATCAAAATTTTTGGCTTTGTAACCAAATTGCTTTGGTATGTTGCGCCCATTATTTTGATTGCCACCTTAATTATGGACTATAAAGTGGTTTTATCTTATGGTAAATCCTTAGTTAATTTAACCAAGAAAAATACGGCCTTTGGTGCGATTGCAATTATACTTTCACTTCTAGGTCTACCCTTTGTTTCTTTGTTTTTATTTTCTAAAGCCATGACCAATCGAAAAATTGGAAAAATGCAAGAGCAATTTCAACAAGATCGAACAAGAGAATCGTCTTTTACGGAATATGAAGATGTATCTGAAAAAACAGAAGTCCCTGAGGTCAAGGTATTGGATTTAGAAGAAAAAGTGCCACAAAAAGAGACCAATAATTATGAAGATCTTTTTACGGACATTGAAATTGAAGATGAAGGTAATGGTTCCTCCGAAAATTTATGGGATTGATTTTTACTTATCTTTTTTTTAGTTGTTTATTAAGTCTTTCCTATTTTCTCATTTTAGTTTTTTTAATAAAAAATTGGGAATCACTTCCTGTTTTTCATAGAAAAAAAAGCAAGCATCATCCTTGGATTACGGTGCTCGTTCCTGCCAGAAACGAAACGGATCATATCCGCAATTGTATTCAACATATTTTAGCCCAAGATTATCCAAATTTTGATATTATTGTCATTGATGATCACTCTACAGATGACACTGTCGACAAGGTCAATGCATTGAAAGACGAACGCGTACAGGTCATTTCTTTGGCTACTCGTACCTTTCCCAAAGAAGCCCAATCGTTTAAAAAGTTAGGGATTGAAATTGGAGTAAAAGCCGCCAAAGGAACATGGATTGTGATGACGGATGCGGATTGTATTATGAAAAAGCAATGGTTATCTAATATCGCCAATGCGGCCAACCACAGTGATGATGTGTTGATTGCGGGGCCAGTGCTTTATACTCAAGACCAAAGTCTTTTTGAACAATGGCAAAGTCTAGATTTTATTGGTATGATGGGCGTAACTGGAGCAGGCATTCACAGCCAATCTGTACATTTATGCAATGGAGCAAACTTGGCTTTTAAGAAATCGGTATTTGAAGAAATTAACGGCTATCAAGATTATCATCATTTAGCCTCTGGTGATGACATGTTGTTATTACAAAAAATTCGAGCGATATATCCCAATCGAATTCGTTTTTTAAAATCAAAACATGCAGCAACCTATACCTATCCTATGCGCACAATGGTTAGTTTTTGGAGACAACGCGTACGATGGGCGACAAAAACCACGAGTTACCCAGAAAAGCGGACTACCTTAATTTGGGCTTTGGTATGGCTATTTTGTGTATCCATTTTCATTGCCCCTATACTTTCAGTTTGGTTTGGGTATTGGGCTTGGATCGTCTTTTTAGGACAGTTCTTATTGAAAGTAATCCTTGATTATATTTTCCTATCTAAAGTTGCCCATTTCTTTGAACGCCCCCAATTGGTCTCATTTAAAGTCTATTTTCCTGCCATCTTTTTTGAGTTAAGCTATATTATCCTTGTTGGCTTGGCAGGAAATTTGCAAAAAAAATATGTGTGGAAAGGGCGAAAAGTCCAATAGAATTATGTTTTTTTTAGTATATTTATGTGAAAATTCAAGGATATTATACTGGTTTCCACTCTTATAAACATCCTTTAAATATGTACTATTTTTATGTCTCATAGATAAGGCTAATTTTCAACAAGCAAAAAAGCTAAAAAGGTTTAAAATTGACACATGGCAGATCTTGAAAATAATCAAGAAAAACACCCTACATTTAATGATTCTTTTTTAAAAAAAGATCCATTAGATAGTCGTGCCGAAGAACCTTTTAAAAAACAAGAACAAGCGATCAACAAAAGGCCTAACAATATTAATTTCCTTCAAGGAGAAGCAGAAAAGAAATCGATTTTATTGGATACGATTGTAGCACAAACCAATACTTCTTTTTTTGTGTGCTTACCCAATGGACGGGTTATTGAAGGCATCGGGCCATTGACCATTGAGCTTGGTATCGTTTCTTCCTCAGATAATCATATCGATCAAATCTTTAGTCGTTGGCCAGATATTCTTTCTACTATTCAGTATGCTTTGCTTGAATTAAAGAAACAAGAAACAATCTTTAAGTTTGAGAAAAAATATATTCGTTTAAGTATTTTTCCTGTCGTACAAAATGGCAATAAAGTACATCAACTCGTAGGAAGCTTAACTGATATTACCGAACAAAAAGTAAATGAAATTCGGAAGGAGTTAAAAATTCAACAACTTACTACATTCAATAATGACTTAGAGCAATTTGCATATGTAGCTTCTCATGATTTGCATGAACCGCTTCGAATGGTTCGAAATTTTGTTCAATTATTGGAGTATGAACATCAGGATGTATTGAGTGAAGAAGGATTGAGTTATATTCAGTTTGCGGTAGATGGTGTGGCTCGAATGCAAAAATTGATTGATGATTTATTGCGTTACAATCGGGTGGGCAAACCGAATATTGTTTTCCGTGAAGCCAATGTAGAAAACATGCTTTATTTGCAACAATATAACCTAAGTGCATTAATTGAGGAAAAACAAGCAAAATTTGAAATTCTCCCTATTCCAGAATCCATTATTTGTGAAGTAAAACAATTGGGTATTGTCTTTTATGAATTAATACAAAATGCCTTGTTTTTTAATACGAATGAAAAGCCTCTAGTTCAAATCTCAGGTAAAGCCACAGAAACAGGATGGGTTTTTTCAATAAAAGATAATGGCCCTGGAATAAAGACCAATGACCCCAATGAAGTCTTTGGCGTATTTAGACGAATCAATGCTCGACCTGATGCACAACATACGGGTATTGGATTAGCTATATGTAAAAAAATAATTAGTCGACATAATGGAAATCTTTGGTATGAATCTATTGTCGGTCAAGGAACAACTTTTCATTTCTCTATCCAAAAACCAACGGATTTTTAATTAATTGTTATACTTTGCAAATCCATTTTTCTGTTCTTTAAAACCACTCACTCTATGAATCTTAACCGTTGGATAGACGGATTAATTCCACAAAATCTTTTAGCCCAAAAAGAGTCCATAAGGAAAGCCCGAATCGTCGTGTTTATTCATTTGTTTTTGATCATAATGATTGGTGTACTTGGTATTCAATCCATGTTTATTACAGAGGTACCAGACATTCCAGTGTTTGTCTTAATTTTCTTTTTTGTAGGGTTTCTTTTATTCTTTAAATACAAAGGCTCATTTTTAATTTCTGGAAATTTAATCGCTTTAACTGTAGCCGCATTTCTAGGGCCTCAATCCTTAACTACTGGAGGTTTATTTTCTGATGATCTTTTATGGTTGATTCTTTGTCCTTTAATTGCATTTTTAATAGCAGGAAAAAGATCAGGCGTGCTTTGGGGTATCTTTTTATTAGGTTTTACTGCTTACCTCTATTCAATAGAATTAGATCCTTCTACCTCATTGAAAGAGCAAGTTTTAACAGATGACCCTAAATACCTATTTGTCAGTTTGTTCATTCTATTTTTTATCATGTTATCTGTGATTCTAATTTATGAACAAGAAAAAAATAGTTTTATTCATCTTTTAAAAGAACAAAGTGCTCGATTACTGTCGCAGAAAAATGAAATTGAACAAAAAAATCAAGACATAGATCAAGCACATCAAGCACTACTAGAAGTAAATACCAATTTAGAACAACGGATCAATCAACGCACCTCTTCATTAAAAAAATCAAATGAAAAGTTGTTACAATCCAACCAAGATCTAGAACAATTTGCTTATGTAGCTTCCCATGATTTAAAAGAACCACTTCGAATGGTTGGCAATTTTGTGCAATTATTGGAAGAGGAGTATACAGAAAAATTAGACGAGGAAGGAAGATCTTATATTGAGTTTGCCGTAAATGGTGTAAAACGAATGTCTGTATTAATTGACGATCTCCTTCAGTTTTCACGTATCGGTAGAAAGGACATTACCTTTAAAAAAGTGGATGTAAACCTGTTGGTAGGAGAAAAACTGCAAAATCTTCAACAGGTAATAAAAGAAAAAAATGTACAGATTAAAATAGCACCTTTGCCGCAAGCCATCATTTGTGAAAAAAGTCAACTTGGTGTAGTCTTTTACAACCTAATTTCGAATGCGATTAAGTTTAATGACAAAAAAACACCAATAATAGAAGTTTCTTGTGAAGAACATGAACAAGATTGGCACTTTAGCATTAAAGATAATGGAATAGGAATCTCTGAAAATAACAAAGAAAAAATATTTGAGATTTTTAAACGACTTCATCGCAAAGAAGATTATGAAGGTACAGGAATTGGATTATCTTTGTGTAGAAAAATTATTTTACGCCATAAAGGCAAAATTTGGCTAGACTCTACTTTAGAAAAAGGAACAACCTTTTATTTTACGATCAACAAAAACTTGAAAAATGAGTAATGGACACCCAATAGAAATATTATTAATCGAAGATAATGAAGGGGACATCATCCTTACAAAGAAAGCATTTGAACGAGGTAAAATCATGAATAATCTCAGCGTAGCAAGAGATGGGAAAGAAGGTCTAGATTATTTATTTAAAAGAGGTAAATTTGAAAATGTATCTACACCAGATTTAATTCTTTTAGATTTAAACATGCCTGAAGTAAGTGGACAAGAAGTCCTACAACAAATTAAAGCAACGGATGAATTAAAATCTATTCCTGTGGTGGTATTGACGACTTCAAATTCGGATGAAGATATCTTGAGAAGTTATAAATTGCAAGCAAGTTGCTACATCAAAAAGCCTGTAGATTTTAAACAGTTTGGAGAAGTGATTCAAACACTTCAAAATTATTGGTTTACGGTTGTTAAGTTCCCACCGAGAAATTAGGCATAAAAGACTTAAGTCGGTTTATACCTTCGTATATCAAATTGATTCGCACAAAAATCGAAATCATGAGCTACATTGGAGGCAATGATGACCGTTTGATCTTGTGCATAATTTTCGATCAAATTACGATACCAATCTATCCCCTCTACATCTAGGTTTGTCGTAGGTTCATCCAAGATCAACAAAGAAGATTCGCTACAAATTGCTAATGCTAATTTAGCACGTTGTTTCATTCCAGAAGAAAAAAAGGAAAGGGGTTTGTTCACCGCTTTTCTCAATTCCATAATTTCTATCAATTGAGCACTATCAATAGAAGGTTTGAATGATTTAAACTTTTGATGAAAATCAATCATTTCCTTTAATGTAAATTCTTCTATTAAATCTACATACGGTGCACAAAAAGAAATTTCCTGATAGACTTTTTCACTATCCACCTCTTGTCCATTTTTCATGAACGAAATTTCCCCTTTAGAAGGAGATAAAAAACCAGAAAGAATTTTTAGAAAAGTAGATTTGCCCGCTCCATTAGGTCCTTTAATTGCATATTGATCTTGGGAATTAAATTGATAATCAATTCCTTTAAATATCCATTCAAAGCGATATCGCTTGCCTATATTATTTAGTACGATTTCCATTCAGGTGCTTGAAGCCTCTCATTAGACCACGACTTGAATTTTCAATAAAATTGAGTATGGTTGTTCGAACTTCAGAATGTTCGAAATCTTGTTGAATTAAGCGTACGCCTTGAGAAATGTTTACGCCTTCCCTTACATAAAGTAAACGGTAAATTTCTTGAATCTCATGAATGACTTCCTGAGTAAATCCTCTTCGTTTTAATCCAATAGAGTTTACTCCAGCATAAGATAAAGGTTCTCTTGCGGCTTTGACAAATGGCGGCACATCCTTTCGCACTAAAGAGCCTCCGCCTACCATCACATGTTCACCAATTTTCACAAATTGATGTACTGCAGTGAGTCCACCAAGTACCGAATAATCTCCAATCTCTATATGTCCAGCTAAATTTACATTATTTGCTAAAATACAATTCCTTCCGATCATACAATCGTGCGCCACATGTACATAAGCCATGAGCAAAGAATTATCGCCAATTACCGTTCGCTGTGCAGCTTTAGTTCCTCGATTTAAAGTACAATACTCTCGAATAATCACTCGATTACCAATTTCAACAGTAGAATATTCGCCATCAAACTTCATATCTTGAGGTACCGCACCTACTACTGCGCCAGGAAAAATTTTACACCCTTTCCCCATACGTACGCCGTCCATAATACAAGCATGTGAGCCAATCCAACTGCCTTCTCCTATCACTACATCCTTGTGTACAGTAACAAACGGTTCGATAACCACATCATCCGCAATTTTTGCTTCTGGATGAATAAATGAAAGAGGGTGGTGATTACTCATCTATTTTTCTCCTAATTATTTGTGCTAAAAATTCTCCTTCACAAGCAATTCGATTACCAACATAGGCGGTTCCTTGCATATGAAAAATGCCCCTTCTAACAGGACTTAGCAACTCCATTTTCAAAATAAGGGTATCTCCAGGAACGACCTTTTGTTTAAATTTAGCATATTCTATTTTCATAAAATAGGTATCCCAATTTTCTGGATCTTCTACTGTTTTCAAAGCCAATACGCCACCAGTTTGAGCTAATGCTTCAATCTGAAGTACACCTGGCATCACAGGATTTCCAGGAAAATGTCCTTGGAAATATCGTTCATTGAAGGTTACGCTTTTTACTCCAACCACAGAGTCTTTGGTTACTTCAATGACTTTATCTACTAAAACAAAAGGAAATCGGTGAGGCAATAATTTAATAATCCCCATCGTATCTACCACTGGTGGTAAATTGGGATCATACTTAGGTTTCCCTCTTAATTTCCGTTGTTCTTTATATAATTTTTTCAAGACTTTAGCAAACTGTACATTGGCTGTATGTCCAGGTTTTGTAGCTACAATCTTTCCTTTAATTCGCTTGCCTACCAAGGCCATATCTCCTACTACATCTAATAATTTATGTCGCGCAGGCTCATTACTAAATCGAAGATTTACCGTATTTAAAATGCCTTCATTTTGCACTTTAATACTGGGCTTGTTTAGTTTTTTTGCTAAAGCGTCTAATTCTGGTTGGCTAATGACTCGGTCTACAATTACAATTGCATTATCTAAATCTCCACCTTTAATCAAGTTTTGAGATAGTAAGGATTCTAATTCATGTAGAAATACAAAAGTTCTACAGTTGGCGATTTCTTTTTCATAATCTGCCAATCGATCTAGATTTGCATATTGTTGCCCTAAAACATCCGAACGAAAATCAATCATGGTAGTCACTTGAAATTCGTCTGCGGGCAAAGCTAATAATTCTGTTCCTGTCAATTCATCGGTGAACGAAATGGGTTCTTCTATTTCCAAATATTCTCGATCATTTTCCTGTTCAAGAATCCCCACCTTTTTAATTTCTTCTACGAATAATTTTGCGCTACCGTCCATAATGGGCACTTCAGGTCCATTAATTTCAATGAGTACATTATCTAAATTCATTCCTGTCATTGCAGAAAGAATATGTTCGATTGTACTAATAGTAGCTTCTTTAGATCGAATTGTTGTTCCACGATGTGTAGAAACGACCAAATCTACATCAGCATTAATCGTTGGCTGATCTTCTAAATCTATTCTTTTGAATTTGAACCCATGATTTGCAGGTGCAGGGAGTAAGGTCATACTCACATTTTTCCCTGTGTGTAATCCTACGCCATTAAGCGTAATTGGTCCATTTAGTGTACATTGTTTCATATGAAATTGAGCAAAAGTGATTGCGAAGATACGTTATAAAATCGGGTATTAGCTATTCCTTTCCTAGGAATTCTTTAAATTCTCTAGTTTTTTTTCTAATTCTCTAATTTTATCCATTAAATCAGGCAATTTTTGAAAAAGAACTTGGGAACGTAAAAAGGAGTTATAAGGAAATGCAGGGGAACCATACCAAGCTTTATTTGGTGTTTTCAACGAACGTGCAACCCCACTTTGTGCTTGAACTTTTGAGCCATCAGCTACCGTAATATGTCCAACAAAACCTGCTTGACCGCCAATCATACAGTTTTCGCCAATTTTAGTACTTCCTGCTACTCCTGCTTGCGCTGCAATCACTGTATTTTTTCCAATTTCTACATTATGGGCCACCTGAATCAGATTATCTAATTTTACGCCATCATGTATAACCGTCGCTCCCATAGTGGCTCGATCAATGACACAATTTGATCCAATTTCTACATCGTTTCCAATCTGAACAATGCCTACTTGTGGGACCTTCACATAGCTTCCATCTTTTTGCGGTGCAAAACCAAAGCCATCACTACCAATGATGGTATTAGAATGAATCTTCACTCGATCTCCTAACACACAACCATGATAAATTTTTACTCCAGGAAATAAAACCACATCATCGCCAATTTCTACACCTTCTCCCAAAAATACTTGGGGATGAATAATACAGTTTTTCCCTATTTTTACTTTTTTTGAAATAAAACAAAATGCCCCTACCGTTACAGATTCATCATAGGAGCAACTGGGGTCAATAAAAGCTTTGGAATCAATACCTGTATTTGCCCCTCCCATTTGATTACTAAAATGAGCCAATAACTTACTCACACAAGTATATACATCTTTTACACGTATTAGCGTGGGTTTAATAGGCTTTTCAAGTTCAAAATCATCACTAACTAATAATACCGAAGCATCGGTAGTATATGCATAATGGGCATATTGAGGCTTTGCGATAAAACTTATTGCTCCAATACCGCCTTCTTCAATTTTGGCAGGTTTGCTTACTTGTACATCTGGATCACCTTCTAGCGTCCCATTCAAAAATTCGCTTAATTCTTTGGCCGTCACCGTCATACTACAAATTTAAAAAATTAATTTACAGGTCAACTTTGTTTTTGTATATTTAAGCAGGCATAATCATTTTTTTACAAAAAAAAGCCTCAAAACAACGGTTCCCATAATTTTAACTGTTGTTTTTACATGGATTTACTATCTTGGCTTATAAATTGCGATGACTTTTAGTAAAAGTTAAATTTTCTTGATTTTCAAGCAATTTATCTTAAGCATATAAGGCAAAAGTGAAGTAATCACCTCACTTCTTTGTAATACCCAATGGGAAATTTGCCGATTGTAGCCAAATAATGGAATTTTAAGCTTACTCTTAATATATTTGTTATCTCATTAGTTATCTTGACCTATGCGAAATTTTATATTTTTTATTCTTGCTGTTTTTTTGTTTTCTAGTTGTGGATCTACAGACCCCGCAGAAAATCAAATCATTGAACCTCCAATTGAGCAACCTAGTCAACCCAATCTCACTGAAGTTCAAGATACACTTAATAATTCCACTGATTCTTTAACAAACCTTGCCATAAAAGATAGTTTAAATACTCAAGTAGCAGAAACTCCTACATCTAAAACCACAAAAAACATACCCGAACCTACACCTGTTACTACTTCAAATAATACAACGACCAATAATACGCCAACGAGCCAACCCGTTAAACATACACCCAAAGCCCCAAAGGCCGTCATTCAATTTGTTACTAAAGCTTTCGATTATGGTACCATAAAAGAAGGAGAATCGATTGATCGAGTATTTAAATTTAAAAATGTGGGTAATGTGCCTTTAAATCTATTAAGCGTAGAAGCAACCTGTGGTTGTACGCAACCTACCTTCCCTTTCCTTCCAATTCCTCCTGGTGGAGAAAACGAAATCAAGGTGACCTTTAATAGTAGACTAAAACGAGGAAAACAAAATAGTAAAATCACGGTATTAACCGATGCTTCTGTAAAAACACACTACCTTTATCTCAATGGTTTCGTAGAAGAAAAACCAAAGGAAGAAGAAGAAAAAGAAGAAAAGGACGACCCTAAAGAAGAAAAAGAAAACCCAGATAAAGAAAAAGAAGAACCCAAGGCTCCAGAAGAACCTAAAAAAGAAGTGCCTACTTCTCAACCTACAGATTCGACTGGAAATCAATAAATAAAAAAGAGAATAAACTATGCCAAATGTAGTAAAATGGTTTGAAATCCCTGTAGCCAATTTTGAGCGTGCACTAAAATTTTATAATGAAATTTTTGAAACAGATTTAGAAGAAACCGAAGAATGGGGATATGAAGCTGCTTTATTCCAAAATGAAGGCGACGGCGTAACTGGCGCATTGGTTTATAGTGAAAATTATAAGCCGACAACCGCTGGTACTATTCTATATTTTGACGCCAATAATCGTATGAATGACATTTTACTCCGTGTAGAAAAAGCAGGTGGCACCGTGGATACTCCGCGCACAAGTCTTGGTCTAGAATTGGGTTATTTTGCCATTTTTATTGATACTGAGGGAAATAAAATGGGTTTACAATCGGCCAACTAAGTGAGTTCTACAACTAGGCTAAATCGCTAGTCAAACTTTAAACCAAAGCGTTTCTGTAAATCACTAACCAAAGGATTATTTTGATTCATCTTCTGGTATTTTTCCATGTCCGTTAAAGGCTTAACGACTTTGGGAGGTTCAGGCAATTGTTTTTTGTCAATAATAAATCGAAATTGTAATTCTTTCCGTTGAAGTTCCTTTTTCAAAAAAGGCAAAAGATCATGTTCGCCTTTTATCGCAGATTCTATAAAATTCCCGCCTAATGTTAATTGCAAATCATCTTCCACAATAGCCAAAGCAACTCCTTTTAGATGATTCCGAATAGAGGGCGAACGATGTTGGGCAACGTACTTATTCCAAGCATTTTGTGCACGACCGAGTTCTAATGGGATTTCTTTTTCTTCTTTAGCTCCTTCTTCTTCTACAGAAGCTTCAATATCATTTAAGGATAACGATATTTTATTTGATAATAAAGACGACTTAACTTCTTTCTTTGGTGGTTCAACCTCTTTTTCTTTAGATGGATTCGAGGCTAACTTTTCTCCTTCTTTCCTAGGTTCTTCTTTGACTTTAACTTCAACTTCCTCTTTTCCCGAAGAGGTTACGCTTTGGTCAGGAGTTTTTTTTTCCTCGACTGCACCTAATTTTTGCTGCTCTCCTAAACGATACGCGGCACCAATATGACACATTTTGATAATGCTCATTTCCGCATGTAAGCGTTTATTTCTAGCCATTTTGTAATGTACATCACAATCATTAGCCAAACTCAAAGCCGTCAATAAAAAAGAAGTACCACTAATCTTTGCTTGGGTTCGATAACGCGCTTGTGCCGCTTCTCCAACTTCTAATAACCGCAAGGTACCTTCATCTTTACATACCAATAAATTTCGAATATGCTCGGCCAATCCATTGATGAAAATATCAGGTTCAAATCCATTAGATAAAATTTCATCAAACAACAACATCACGCCGCCCATATCTTCTTTCAACATACAATCTACTACTTTAAAATAATAGTCGTAATCGAGAATATTCAAATTTTTAATCACTCCTTCATAAGTGATCGACTCATTAGAAAAACTGACCATTCGATCAAAAATAGACAACCCATCTCGTAATGCGCCATCCGCTTTTTGGGCTATGATATGCAAAGCTTCTGACTCATATTCAATGGTCTCTGCTTTACAGATTCGCTCTAAATGACCTACAATATCAGCAATCTGAATTCGATTAAAATCAAAGATTTGACATCGGGATAAAATCGTTGGAATAATCTTATGCTTTTCGGTCGTTGCCAAAATAAAAATGGCATATGGTGGCGGTTCTTCTAATGTTTTCAAAAAAGCATTGAAGGCTTGTTGAGATAACATGTGTACCTCATCAATAATATAAATCTTATACTTTCCTTGCTGTGGTTGAAAACGCACTTGCTCCGTCAATGATCGAATATGATCTACACTATTATTCGAAGCCGCATCTAATTCATGAATATTAAAAGAAGCGTTTTCATTAAAGGAGCTACAAGAACTACAGGTATTACACGCTTCATAATCCGAAGTAATGTTTTCACAATTCAATACTTTGGCTAAAATTCGAGCGCAGGTCGTTTTGCCTACACCACGAGGCCCACAAAATAAAAAAGCATGCGCTACATGATCTGTTTGAAGGGCGTTTTTTAGGGTTTGGGAAACGTGTCCCTGCCCTACCACTTCATCAAATCTAACGGGTCTATACTTTCTTGCGGATACTACAAATGCCATGTGCTACAATCTTCGTGTTAATGAACTTCAAAGTTAATAAAAAAGCCGTAAAGAAACGATTTATTTCTCTACGGCATTTTATGTTTATCTTTTCGATAGTCAATCTTACTATGGAACTAACTTTCTTCCATATCGACGTTGAAACGGAATCGTTTCTCTCAAGTGATTTAAGCCACAAACCCATCGCACAATTCGCTCTAAGCCCAAACCAAAGCCAGAATGAGGAACGGAACCAAAAATACGTAAGTCTACATACCATTGGAAATCATCTAAACTCAAATCATGTTCCTTAATTTTTCGACTTAAAATTTCTAAATCACTTTCTCTTTCTGATCCTCCAACAATTTCTCCATATCCATCAGGTGCTAATAAATCAACTCCTTTTACAAAATTAGGATCTCCTTCTACTTCTTTCATATAGAAGGCCTTGATTTTTGTTGGCCAGTTGTATACCATTACTGGGGCATCAAATACCCGTGTCAATACGGTTTCATCCGATCCTCCAAAATCTTCACCATCTTTGAAATTTTGCGCCGACGCAATCCATTTAGGTATGTTTCGAATACTTTCTTCGTGAACTTTAATCTCTTGCTTAAACTTATCGTTTTGTGCAGTCAAATAATTACGCTTGCCTTTTTTAACACCTGCCTTCATTTCTTTTTCATTCGCCTCTATCGTTGCCGTTAAATCTACAATCGCTTGTTTAGCCGCAGCTAAATCTTCTTCTTGCACAGTGATCGCATTTCGTCCATTTACTTCTGACTTTCCTTGTAAGACTTTTACCGCTTCGGTATACGTAATTCTAGGGAAATCTTGGTTGACATTTTCTAGTTTACTTACATCACGTCCTAAAGTATCTAATTCTACTTTTCGGTTTTTCAATACTCGATTGATCACATGTTTGATAAATGCTTCGATCAAATCCATATCCATGTCCAAATCGTAGAAAGCCATCTCTGGTTCAATCATCCAAAATTCAGAAAGGTGCCTTGGGGTATCTGATTTTTCAGATCGGAAGGTCGGCCCAAAGGTATATACTTTACCTAAAGCCATTGCCATCGCCTCTGCATATAATTGACCCGATTGAGAAAGATAAGCAGGTACGCCAAAGAAGTCTGTTTCAAATAAATCCGTCGTTCCTTCACAAGCATTGCCTGTAAGTAAAGGGGCATCGGTTTGTACAAATCCATTTTGTTGGAAAAAATCATGAATGCTCATGATGATTTCATTTCGTACACGCATAATGGCCCATTGTCTACGAGAACGCAACCACAAATGTCGATGATCTGCTAAAAACTTCACACCATGTTCTTGCTCCAAATATTTAATAGGATATTCTTTAGCAATATGATGTACCTTGATTGATGAAGCTTGTAGTTCATAACCCCCAATTTGGCGCTCATCTTTTACCACATTTCCCACTATTTCTAAGGAGGTTTCTCTAGTCAATGATTTGGCAACTTCAAAAGTTTCTTCACCCAAAACATCCAAGCTTAATACCGCTTGGCAAAATCCGGTTCCGTCTCGAACCACTAAAAAAATATTCGTTTTACTTTCTCTTTTGTTGGCTACCCAACCTTTAAAGGTAATTTCCTGACCTTCATACTTCGAGAAATCTTCGATATAATGCATCTGAAAAAATTTTGTCAAATAAATAGAACTGCGAATCTAAGTATT
>JAHDCJ010000001.1:54501-95906 GCA_020629935.1 Saprospiraceae bacterium
TTTAATAACCCTAATCAAGTCGAATTAATTCAATCCTACCTAATTTTTGATCTTAAAGCTGTTTTTTATTGAATCATCGCCCCAATACTCGAATCAAAGAGCGATTTTCCAAATTGATGTGAGCAATGGATCTGTGCATAAAAGGAGGCATTCGGCTGGTCATTAAAACGAACTTCCCTTTTATTGGATAGTTGCAATTGTTGAAAACCTGTCCAACCCAACGAAGCACTGATTCTCGTTTTCTTTTTTATTTTCGCTTCAAAAACAGGCCCAACCCGCAAATGTCCAAATCGAAGTCCATAACGTGTCGCCTCAGTCTCTGGAAAAATTTGATTATTTAAACCTGTCGTAAATCCATCATAGGCCACACGGGCAGATATTTTTATTTTTTTATTTATTCGATGAATCAATGACATTTCCGCTGGAAGCGTAGCACTAAAATGCCACTTTTTAGAAAGCTTGGCTTCTAAACCAATAAATGGAATAGGCAATATTCGATAGTTGGTATAAAAAACCATCATTCCCCAATAAGAATATAATTTTAAACTATGCAATTTCCCTGCTCCTAAAACCACTGTAGCATTGGGATGGATTTTTTCGATAGAATTAGCATCTTCAGAAAAACCTGCATTAAAAGCATAGATCATAAAAAATCGCCGTTTTAAATAATTCAATCCAGTAATTCCTGTACTTAAACCAAAAATGTAGTTTTTTTCATTGGCAAAATCTTGAATAGGTGAAATAAACTTTCCAGTATATTCCAATTGTCTTCCATTCACATTAAAATTCCAAAAAATTTGTTTGGCCTTAGGTTGTACAATGCGTGTTAAATATTTTAAATCCTTTAGTTTTCTAACCTTCAATAATTGCTTCAACTCCGACCAATCCATTTTGACTCCCAATTTCGTTTTTACTGGAATCACTGCCCCTATATTGGCAGATAAGGTTTCCATTAATGCCGCATCTTTTTTGAATGGATTGGACAAATAATCGACCTCCATTTCTAAACTTGGACGAAAGAAAGCAGGAAGAAAACGAATTTGACTATGACCATACAATGTAAAAAAGCAGGCAAGTATTGTAAAAAGACTTTTTATATTTCGAATCATATCTATAAAATTAATAGATTTGAGCTTAAATTTTAAACTATGACTTCGATAACAAAAAACTTTAACGCAAAATCATGGATTACTGTAGATCCTAATTCTGATTTTCCTATACAAAATATTCCTTTTGGTATTGGCCAAACTGAACCCAACAAACCTTTTGTTTCCACCATTATTGGAGACCAAGTAATTAATGTTTCTGCATTAAATGCTAAAGGTTATTTAAAAGGTATTGACTTTGATGCAAACGTATTAGATCAACCTTTTCTCAATGATTTCATTTCGCTTGGCAAATCGATCACCAACCCAATTCGAGAAGCCATTGCTTCTGTTTTTGAATCTTCTAATTCAAGTTTGAAAGATCATGCGGAAGATCAGCAAGCGATTTTAACTCCAGTAGATCAAGTACAACTTTTACTTCCTGTTAAAGTGGGTGATTACACCGATTTTTATTCGAGTAAACAACATGCTTATAATGTAGGTTGTATGTTTCGTGATCCAGAAAATGCGATTATGCCCAATTGGGTTCATTTACCGGTAGGGTATCATGGCAGAGCTTCTTCTATTATTGTTTCTGGAACACCCATCCATCGTCCTTGTGGACAACAAATTCCTGCGGATTCTACACAACCTGTTTATGGCCCTTGTCGTTTATTAGATTTTGAATTAGAGATGGGTTATATCATTGGGAAGTCGACACAATTGGGTGACCGATTAAGTACCGAAGAAGCAGAAGATCATGTATTTGGATTTACCTTATTCAATGATTGGTCGGCAAGAGATATTCAAAAATGGGAGTATGTTCCTTTAGGGCCATTCTTAGGAAAAAGTTTTGCTTCCACCATCTCTCCTTGGATTGTGACTATTGAAGCTTTAGAAAATTTCCGCCTTGAAGGTCCTGTACAAGAACCAGAAGTGCTTCCTTATCTTCAATATAAAGGAGCCAAGCGATTTGATGTTCGTTTAGAAGTAGCTATACAACCTGACGGTCAAGATCCATTTAATGTTACTCGATCAAATTACAAATACATGTATTGGAATTATGCTCAACAAATTGCGCATCATACCGTCAATGGTTGTAATATTAATGTAGGTGATATGTATGCCTCTGGAACCATTAGCGGGGATACTCCTGACTCCTACGGTTCTATGTTAGAATTATCTTGGAAAGGTACCAAACCCATTCATTTGCCTGACGGATCAGAGCGTAAATTTATTGCAGATGGAGATACCGTAATCCTTCAAGGATTTGGAATCCACGAAGGCGTTCGCATTGGTTTTGGAGAAGTCTCTAATAAGGTTTTACCTGCAAAATAATTCCATGAAAAAAATTCTAATCCTAGGAGGAAATCGGTTTATGGGACGTTTACTCATTGAAGAGTTAATGGCTCGTGGCGATACGAATATCACTTTGTTTAATCGAGGAAAAACAAATACCCATCTTTTTCCTACACTAAGAAAAATACATGGGGATCGAAATACCAATGATATTCAAAAACTAGGAAAAGAATCTTGGGACATCGTGCTTGACTTTTCTTGTTACCAACCTGATTCTTTAAAAAATTTATTGGCGACTTTAAAAGGAAAAACCAAACGATTTATTTTTATCTCTACCGTTTCTGTCTATACCGAAACAGAGGAAGTGAATAAAACAGAAGAAAGTCCGATCTACCAATGTACCACAGACCAATGGAAAGAAGAGGCCATTACTTGGGAAAATTACGGACCAAAAAAAGCAGCGTGTGAGCAATTACTCAATGATGCCGATTGGCTAGAGAGCACCTTATTACGTCCTTCTATTGTGTATGGACAATATGACTATACCGACCGATTATACTATTGGTTGTATCGAGTAAAAACGCAAGATCAATTCATTGTTCCTGATCATGGAGAAGAACTTTCTAATCTTACTTTTTGTAATGATTTTATTCGTATTCTCTTACGATCTATTGATGAAGTTTTACCGAATCGAATTTATAATTGCACTACACATGAAGCCAATTCCTTAATGGATAAAATTGGAACAATGGCCAAAGTGATGGAGCAAAGTCCTTCTTTATTTTTTCTACCGAAAGAAAAAATATTAGCGGAGGAAAGTTTAAAGGGAATACAAATCTGGCGACAAAATGACTGCCTTACCTTTAGTCCTTCTTTATTAGAAAAAGATTTAAATTTTGAATTTACTTCTTTTGAGGAATCAATAAAATCAACCATTGACTTTCATGCCCAACTTAATCAATGGGAAGAAGGAAGTGCAGGTTTACGAATAGCCGATGAACTTAATTTTATTAAAAAAAGAAATCAATTATGATGCGTGTTATAGAACCTGGAAAAATTCCAACTCGAGATTTACATCAATTTTTATTAGCGTCTGTTTCTCCCCGTCCAATTGCTTTTGCTAGTACAATGGATGAGGATGGAAATCCGAATATTGCTCCTTATAGTTTTTTCAATTGCTTTAGTTCGAATCCACCAATTTTAGTTTTTTCGTCTAATCGACGAGTGGTAGACAATACCACAAAAGATACCTTGCACAATATTGAGAAGACGAAAGAAGTCGTCATTAATGTAGTCAATTATAGTATCGTTCGACAAATGGCAGTAGCAAGTATTCAATTTGATTCGGAGGTTAGTGAATTTGATAAATCAGGATTAACCCCTTTGGATTCTGATTTAGTAAAACCTTTCCGCATCAAAGAATCGCCTGTACAAATGGAGTGCAGAGTAAACGAAATTGTTCCTCTAGGCGAACATGGAGGTGCTGGTCATTTGATCATTTGCGAAGTACTTCGTATGCATATTGATGAAGCCGTCATTGATGGTGATCGGATCAATCCACACAAAATAGATTTAGTCGGCCGAATGGGTAGAGCCTATTACACAAGAGCAAGTGGCGAGTCTATTTTTACCGTTGTACAACCTGTCACTCAAATTAGTATTGGCTTTGATCAATTACCCAAAACCATCCAACAAAGTTCTATTTTAACAGGCAATGATTTAGGAATATTGGCAGGGCTAAAAGCCATTCCAAGTGCTGAGGATTTATCTAAGTTTCAAGATCGAGAAGAGGTCAAATTGGCTTTGCAAAAATTGAAAGAAGATCGAGAATCTGGAATTCGAGCTTTTCATCATTTAGCCCAAAATGCGTTGAAGATGGACGAATTGGAATTGGGAGCAGCATTGGCATTTTTTCCCGAACAATAATTTTCCATCTTAGTTCATCGTTTGGGGATTTCATTTATTATACCTTTCTTTGTGGTGATTTTAGGTTTTCATTTTTTCATACGAAATGAAATTAAAAGGGAATCTTGTGTAATTCAAGAACTGTTCCCGCAGCTGTAAACTCTAAAACGAGATATTCATTTAAGCCACTGTTTTTTATCAATGGGAAGGCGAATATTTCGGGAGTAAGTCAGAAGACCTGCCTAATCATTTTTTCTTAATGCTTTCGGTGAAAAGGCGGGGAAAATCCATTTCAATATGTAGTGATCTGTCTACATAGGATTTCCAGCGTGTTCCTTTTTCCTTGGGCTGGAAATAAAAAATATGATTCGTTTTTTACGTCATCTTATGGTTTTTATTGGGTTCCTTTTATGGGCTAGTCTTGGGTTAAATGGACAAGAATTAGATTCTATAGAAAGTTACGCTTTGACGGAAATTGCGGTGTTAGAAAAACGAGATGATTTTAAAAAGAATCATTTTATAAAAGCCTTTAGTCAAAAAAAGATACAAGAATTAGCCCATACGAGTCTAGGGAATTTATTAGCGCAAAACTCAGGCGTTTATGTACGATCTTATGGCATTGGAAGTTTAGCGACTTCTTCTATTCGAGGAACAAGCTCTTCCCATACAGCAGTGCTTTGGAATGGGTTTAATTTACAAAGCCCAATGAATGGAAACATTGATCTTTCCTTGATTCCCAATTTCTTTTTAACGCAAGTTCAATTACAAACCGGAGGCAATGCAGCATTGTTTGGAAGTGGAGCAATGGGCGGTGTGGTTCATCTAAACCATCATGCTATTTTCCAACCTATGTTGGGTTTTCAATTCGGTGGGCACATCGGTAGTTTTGGTGATTATCAAGAACAAGCAGGTTTTTTTGTGCATAATAAAAAACAAAGTTTTTCGCTTAAGGCATTTCATCAACAAGCACAAAATGATTTTAAATTTAAAAACACCGCAAGCTTTGGATCACCTATAGTAGTCAATGAAAATGCGGCGCTTCGCAAGTATGGTTTGTTGGCCGAGCATGGCTTATTGATTAAAGGGAATCAAGTCCTTAATCAGCGAATTTGGCTACAAAATAATCATCGTCAAATTCCAGGAACGATGACAACAGGTATTGGAACTGCTTATCAAATTGATCGGTCATTTCGATATGCTGGAGATTGGAAGATTGAAAATAACCAACGACTTATTGAAGCTAAATTGGGTTATTTTAATGAGTATTTATTATATGCAGATTCAAGTATTAGTTTGCATGCGAAGAGTCGATCAACTTCGCTTTTCAGTCAAGTTAATGGGACTTTCCAATTGGGAAAAAATCATTCTATTCAAATGGGTATTCATCAAAATTTACAAACAGGTCAATCGGATGCTTATGCTTTTAGACATCGTCAAAATCGCATCGCTACCTTTCTTGCATGGAATGTACATAATGCCCAAAAGACTTGGGTAATGAATACGATACTTCGTGAAGAGTTGGTCGGTAGTCAATTAACGCCACTTACTTTTTCTTGGGGAACGGCTTGGGATGTTTCTAGTCTTTTTCAGTTTAAAGGCAATGTATCTCGAAACTATCGTAGTCCGACGTTTAATGATTTATTTTGGTTTGATAGTGGAGCAAGAGGAAATCCATTATTAAAAGCAGAATCTGGTTGGAGCGAAGACATTGGTGGTATTTTCAAATATAAAAAATCTAAAAACAAGGTTCAATTTGAACTTGCTTTTTTTAATAAACATCTTTCGAATCAAATCGTCTGGTTACCAGAAAGTGATGCCCAAGGTAATAGCTTTTGGCAAGCTCAAAATCGACAACAAATTTGGACACGAGGGATTGAGCAACAATTGGATTATATCTATAAAAAAGAGCATTGGAATTTTCAACTTTCGGCTCAATACCAATGGAGTAAAGCAACCAATTTAAAACTCACAGAAGGACAAGATCATTTGCTAGGGAAACAAAGTATTTTTAATCCGATGCACAAAGGACAAATTCGCTTAGGTTTTGACTATTTGGGTTATCAGATTAATTACCAACATGCTTTGGTAGGCAAACGATTTATTACTTCAGACAATAGTGATTCACTTCCTATTTTTCATAAAGCTGACTTCATTTTGCATAAACGCTTTCAATGGAAAAAGTGGACACCAACATTTCAAATTTCTTTAAATAATATTTGGAATACTTCTTATCAAGAAATTGCTTATCGACCAATGCCCGGTCGACATTTTTTAATATCAATGAATATTCTTTTTTCAAAAAAAACAAATAAACAATGAATCGATTAATTAATAAATTCTTTTTACTAATAGGTATTACGTTACTATTCAATGCTTGTAAAAAAGAGGAAACGCCACCAGGAACTTATGATGCAGGAACATTTATTTTAAATGAAGGTCGCTTTAATACCAGTTCGGGAACATTAAGTTTTTTATCTGAAGATGAAACGACGTTAAGCAATGAAGTATTTCAAAATGTCAATGATCGTCCTTTAGGAAACATATTACAATCTATGACCATTTTTGAAGAGCGTGCCTACTTCGTAATTAATAATGCTCAAAAAGTAGAAGTAGCCGAAGCAGGCGAATTATTATCTGTTGGATCAATTACAGGATTAGACCAGCCTCGATATTTTTTAGGCATTGATGAAGATAAAGCTTATATCTCACAATGGGGTTCTACAGGAAGTAACGGCTCTATAGAAATTGTAGACTTAAGCACGTTGTTGGTTGTGAATAGTATTGCCACTAGTGGCGGTCCAGAAACTATGATTTTAAGAAATGGGAAAGTGTATGTAGCAGTGTCTGGAGGATTTTCATCTGATAACCGAGTCTTGGTTATTAACCCGACAACCGATGCAGTAGAAAGTTCGATTACAGTTGGCGACAACCCCAATAGCATGCAAATTGGAGCGAATGGAGATCTTTGGGTTTTATGTTCAGGAAACAAAGTATACAACCCAGATTTCACATTAAATGAAGCGGCCAGTTCTGCGGGTAGCATGCATCGGATTGATCTAAGCAACAACAGTGTAATTTGGTCTCAAAGTTTTTCTGACGTGAGTATGAGTCCATCAAAACTTCAAGCAACACCAGATTTGAATACCTTCTATTTTTTAGCCAATGGTGTTCGTGCATTTGATGTGAGTTCTCCGAGTCTAAGTGGGTCTGCATTGATTGACGGCTTTTATTATGGTTTAGGTTTTCATCCAATTACAAGAGAACTATATGTAGCCGATGCAGTAGATTTTGTTTCTAGTGGTAAAGTATATCGGTATAGTGAAACGGGTACAGCAAGAGATACATTGAATGTTGGCATCATTCCTAATGGATTCTTTTTCAAATAAAATAAAAGCGACGATTTCTTAAATAGGAATCGTCGCTTTTACTATACGGTTGATGGCCGTTTATTGTTTTTCTAAAATCATTTTTTCTTTTCCCAAAACGAAATAGTCTCCATTTTCTGTTTTTCCATTTCGAGTAATTTGCTCTACAACAAATTCGGTCAAGGATAATTGATTATCTAAAAAGACCCAATGGTATTGTTTCGATTTTGTTTTATTCTTAAAGGTTATTACATCTAAGTTTTTGTGCATGTGCATTGTTCCAAAATAATTTCGAACTTCATAAGCATCAAATCCATCTATACCAATTAAATTTCCATTGGGTTCAAAAACGATCTTTTGATTGGTTTCCTTGTTTATGTATTTACCCGCAAATAATTCTTGGTTGAAATATTGCGTTACATTTTTACCGATGATAAAAGCGTCTTTATTTTTTTCCGTAAAATAATTTAAGTCTTCTCTCTTCCTAAATCGATAAATTGTAGAATCTATATTTTCTGAATGGGGATATTGGATAAGCAACAACTCCTTTTCTTTTTTTATCAAATACCATTTTTCACCTGTGACATCAGACATTAAACTAGCTAAGGTATCACTCGTTTTATTTAATGAATAATGGAAGTTTTCCATTGATCCAAAGTTAAACAAAGAATCCTTCTCTATTTTGATTAAGATAGCAAACCAAGTAGGTGATTGGATTCTATATTTTGCTAATTCTTTATTCCCTACGATGGTATCGAAATAATTAGTTAGTCCCCAAGTTCCCTCTAAGTCTGATATGTTTTCATTAGGGAGGGTCTTATTCTTTTTGGTAGCATCTTTTTCTTGAACAGGATTACATGCAATGAGAAGAACAAGGCTTAATAGAAAGGTAATTTTTTTCATTTTCAAAATATAAAATATACGAAAAAATGTTGTCGTCTTGTAAACAAATTATTCAAATAAATAATTCATCTTTTGAAATAAATCATCTAGGTTAATAACTTTCTTCCCTACTATTTGTTTTAGGTAAAGCCTGTCGGATTTAACCGAAAAATCTTCATTGGATTCGATCGGTGTTTTTAATCTTGCTAAGTTTCCTGTTTCGGTATCAATCAACCATAATCGGCTAATCGTATCTGGAGGAAGGCTTTGTTGAAGTAAAATAAATTTTCCAATAATCTTTGCACTCATAATGGATTCCCATCTTAATTTTTGAGGTCCACCAACAAGATCATTATCATTGACATAAATCCAAGCAAATGAGTTTTCTTTTTTCAGAATTAATCCGTGGGCTGATTTGATGAGCGTAAAATTTTTAGAAGAATCAAGTGCCATGAAGTCTTCTGAAGATCGATATCTAAAATGATTATGTCCGTAATATTTGAGTCGTGCCTTCGATTTTTTTGAAAATGATTTTGGTTTTTGCAAATAAGAAGGCCAGAGGTTTTTCAATTTTTCTCCTTTGATTTCAATCGTGTAAGTCAATGGAATTTTCGGTACACCTTCTTGCCATTTAATAGGCGCATGAATGAGGCGGTCAAAATATTCGGTTTGATCAATCGGTTGATTTTTTATTTCTGCATCAAGTATCCAACTTAAAGAAGGATCGATTTCTTGCCTTCTTTGAATTTGAAAATGTTTTTCGATAGAAGATAAAAATGCCTTATTCTTTTTTTTGTATAATGCAGGCGGAAGATAAATGAGGGTTTTAATTTGGCTAAAACTACTTTCCGTATTGATGTGAAAGATTTCTTTAGTTTTGCCATTAATGAGTGTAGAGGCTTGAGTACTAAAACCACTTCCCTCATCGAAAGATGATTTTAGAGTATCGGTTATTCCATCCCCATTAAGATCATAAAAATTAATCGACGTTCCTTTTCGTTGTCCAAAGAGACTAATTGTAGACCAAAGAAAAAACCCAAGAAAAAGATAATTTCTTTTTTTCATAAAAAATTATTTCCCTTTGATCAGCCCCTCCGTTAACCATTCGGCCAACACTTTACGATTGCTTTCAAGGATGATTCTTTTTTGATCATTTCGATTACGGATGTTAGCCAATTCGATGTAGACTCCAGTTGGTTTTGTTTCTCTTAGCATGTGTAAATCACGACCAGTAACAGAGCCAGTATATCCTCTTTTAGGTTGATGTTTATCGTATTTATACTTAATGACTTGATGTAAATTTTGTGCGAGCAGTTTTCCTTGACTACTTCCAGGGAAGTAATAAAAGAACAAATCAATTCGTTCGGAAGTACTTCGAGAGTCTACATGGATGACCACTGTTTTTTGGTCAGCAGCAGACACTCCTTTTTTCTTATGGTATTCATACAATTTATTAATTGCATCCGATCGTTGCGCTAATCTTGCTTTTTGGTTTCTAGGAATTCGTTGATTTTTCCAACAGGTTTCGTCCGTATCACATTTTAAAATTTCGCCTGAGCGAATACCATCATTAGGATCTCTTATAATCATGTAGGCTTTTGCACCATGAGAAATTAGGTTTCGACAAACCCGTAAAGAAACGTCATAAGCATATTCGTCTTCACAAAGATCGCGGCCGCTTTTTTCTCCTACAGCCCCTGGATCTGGCCCGCCATGACCACTTACGATGTAATATACTTTGCCTTTAAGTTTAGAGGATAGTTTGGGAACATTTTTATATTTTTCACCAAAGATGCTATGCTCTGTAAAATTAGCAGGCATAATTTCGGGAGACTTATTGACCTTATTAGGATCATCAATTACCGACTTTGGTTTTTTACAATCAAGCATATGATGAGGCACCCAAAGCACTAAACTTTTTTCATATTCTGCGGCTTGTAATTTAGCTGCTTTCATTTGGCGATTATATGCTTGAATTTTTTTAGCTTGATCCCAGTTATCTATTCCAATGGTGGAACGAATAGAAGTTTTATTATAAGGATAATAATACAAAGGGAGACGATAAAAGCGATTGGCTCTTAAGCGGCTTCCTTTTTTCATATCATTGATCTTATAAAATTGATCAATATTGCATTGATGATCATTTAATTTATAAAGTCGAAGCATGGAATACACGCCATCACCAGGTCTGGCTATTGCATGTACATACTTTACCGTCTGCGCTTCGATAGTCCCAATTACGAAGCAGGCGAGTGCAACAAAAAATACCCTAAGTCTCAAAGTTATACTTTTTAAAAATTATAAAACAAATTTACTCCTTCCGTGATATCGATCAAACCATAACATAGGTTGGCCTGATGCCAAACAGGTTATCGTGTGGATCTAATAACTAATGTTTATTATTGTTTAAGTAGTAAGACAAAATAAATCAATACTTATTGAACTACTATTTTTCTACTATCCTGCGTTAAAAATACTCGCCATAGCTAAGGCTATGCCTGCGTTTTTTGCCTTGGTTAGTAAAAAAATATTTCCATTCATTAAATATCATTTATTTTGTCTTACTACTTAGGTTGGGTTTTATTAGATCTTATCTTACTCCTCATTGATCTAATAACTTCAAATCTATAAAAAATATTTTAAATAGGTTTGATAATGCATGAAATGTTGATAGAATTTGTATTTTTCAAGGCCTAAATTTGTTTTTCAAGACTATAACAATAACAATGATTCCATTTATAGAAGATATTATTAATCGTTTTGGTGGTCGATTGGCGGGAAGTGAATCGGAATTTTTAGCTCAAGAATATTTACGGACACAATTAGATACTTTTTGTACAGAAACGACCCGACATGATTTTACAGCCCCCTTAAATGCCAAGCCTGATTCATTAAAACTTTTTTGTATTGGTTATTACATTGCGTTAGGTTTGTTTTGGGTTAACCTTTGGGCTGCTTTTGCTTTAGCCTTAGTCAATACTATTTTGTATTTAGGGCATTTTGTTTTATATCAAGGATGGTTGAGTTTTTTATGGAAGAAAGAAGCGTCCTTATCCATTACAGGAATTTTAGAACCCCAAGGCGAAGTAAAATCAACGATTTTAATTGCAGGTCATATGGATAGTACCAGAGAGTTTACTTGGTGGTATTGGTTTGGCAATTTTGGGATAAAACTGACCTTGATTTCGGGTTTTTTATTATTGCTTTTGCCTGTACTTTACTTGGTTCTATTATTAAGTTCTTCTAATGGTTTAATGCCTCATTGGGGAACGATCATTTGGTGGATTTTTCTAGCTTTAACCCCCACTACATTATCTATGTTATTTATGCGTGGCAAGCGGGTTGTTCCTGGTGCACAGGATAATCTATCTGGGATTGCGGTGGCCTTTGAAACCGTTAGACATTTTGTAAACCCTAATCAAAAAGGAGAAAGTGTATTACAACATACTCGGTTAAAAATGGTGAGTTTTGGCAGTGAAGAAACGGGGCTTTGTGGTTCAGAAGCTTATGCCAATGCCTTTGCGGATGAATTAAAAAAAGAGGATGCCATTTTAATTAACTTAGATGGCATCATGAACATGGATGAATTTCATGTATTGAAAAAAGAATTGATGGGCGGCATTCATTATGCGCCTTCATTAGTTAAAAAAATATCTACGCATTTTGAATCTTTAGGCTTAACCTATCGAAATTCTACCTTAACGGTAGGAGCTACAGACGGAGCGAGTTTACAAAAAGCGGGCATTCCTTCTGCTACCATTTTAGGATTACCTATTGATCGTTTAGATCCAACATATCATACCCGTAGGGATTTGCCTGAGTTTATTGATCCGAAGGCAATGGAGTCCTGCAAATCCGTTTTAATTAACTTCATAAAAGAGTGGGATCAAGAATAAACCCATTGATGTTAACTTTTCTTTTTAGGAAAGACTTTAATTGGAGAGCCTTCCGCTACGAGCACATTATAAGGAATTTGTCCAGTTAAGATTTCCCATTGTTCTCCATAAATTTGACCAAAATCTACATTCAATTCAAAGCGTTTTTTAAGTGGATAGATTTTCCAAATGGGATGTTCTACTTTATACTCCGTTCTTTTGCCTTGCGCATCTGTACCAAAGCCCCATTCATGTTCTTTAAAGAATGCTTCTGTCGAATTTTCTTTAGGGAAATAGGGTTTATTTTCTGCGGTAAATACTAGAGAGTGCGATTGCCCTTGATATTTAAAATCGTGTTTAATGATCAATTGTTGATCGATTATTTTTTCTTCAAGGCGCATATTTATGGCCTCATAGGGTTCGTTATACACTGATTTAGCAATTCGAGCGATCCAATATCTTGGCACGAGTTCTTTAATAAATACGACGCCTCTTCTATCTCCGTCGTGGACATAGAAACGCAGGTTAATTTCAGGAAAGTTGATGTGAAATGGTATAGGAATACCTTTCACTCTTGTTTTTCTAAAATCAAAAGCTACAAAAGAAACAAAAGCTCTATTGTTGATGAGGTCAAGTTCTAGTCCTGGCGGCAGATATGGACTTAGCAAGTCTGGATCGACGGCATAAGTCAATAAAATTAAGTTTCGCCATTCAGCGGTGAGAAATGGCCTCATTCAAAAAAAGATTTTGATAACTTATGTCAGGAAGATGGTGCGCTGTTCAGCTTGGATTTGATGTTATCGACTAATGTAGGAGATACAGGTCGTCGAGTTACTTTAGAGCGAATAAATTCGCGAAAGGATTTTTCGATATTAAATTTTTCTAAGTTTTCGGGACTTTGCTTAATTTCCATTAATAATGTCCGTTCTTCTTCTTTCGAGAGTTCACCATCTAGGTAGGATATTACTCTATCGAGGAATTGATTACTATTTGTTCTTTTTCCCATAATATTCGTGGTTTAGAGACGTTTATGAGCGCTTATCTTTATAGCCGAATTTTTCGGCATATGCCATTAATTTGGTTTTTAACATATTTCGTGCACGGTGCAAACGAGATCGTACGGTTCCGATAGGAATATCTATGATTTTTGAAATTTCTTCATAGGTAAACCCTTCGATATCACACAATAGTATGACGGTACGAAAGTCTACTGGTAACGAATTAATTGCATTAGTTACTTCATCTCCCATCATTCCTTGGAAGATTTCTTCTCTCATGTCGAGTTCTCCTGAAAGTTTGGAGTCTTCGCTATCGTGGTAACTAACAATATCTTCGAAATCCACCTTTGTGGGTTGTTTACTTTTCTTACGATATTGGTTTATGAAAGCATTCTTCAATATCTTAAACAACCAAGCCTTCGCATTGGTTCCCTCTTGGTACTTATCTATGAAACGATAAGCCTTCATATAGGTTTCCTGCACGAGGTCATTGGCGTCTTCTTCGTTGTAAGTCAGGTGATAAGCGAAGTTAAACAAGGCATCAATATGCGGTAATAATTCTTGTTCAAAAATCTTATCTCTTTGTCTTTTTAAGTTAATTTCGTCTGACACGCTGTTAATTTAGTCGTTTTTTTAAACGGGTGAATTGAATTTATGATCTAAATTTCAGGCATAAATTCTGTGTAAAAATATGCTCTTTATTTTAATTATGTTGAAAAAAAGCAAAAAAAAATGCTCCAACCCAAATTTGGGTGAAGCATTTCTTCTTCTGCTATGATAAATTTCAGTCCGATAAAGGCAATGAATCGGGACTAAAAAGGGTATTATTCGTACAGTTTAATTTCTTCTATTTTCAATTCGAAAGTTCCAGTTTGGTTGGTTCGGATAAAAGAGATAAACTTGATTTTTTCACGATCTAAATGAGTATCCATTGTAGGAACGCCATAATAAGCTCCACTAAATTTACTAAAGGGTATTTTCATTTCTACCCATTCATTTTCTTTAGTTTCTAATTGGAACTCAAAATGTTGTCCATAAGAAGAGAAGCGTTCTTCCTGAAGACTTAAGATATAATTACTTTGGTCTGTTTTATATTTGATCATAATTCCTTTATAATCATTGATATTTGCTTCAATTTTTGGACTAATCACTTGTGCAATGGGGCCATTGTTTTCAAATGAGGTTCGACCAAAGAAAGTAAACAGCCCGTTTTTTTGTTGTTTCATTTTAGCGGAAGACTCTCCTCCTAAAATGACATCAGTAAAGATAGTCCACTGACTTACTTTATCTTTTGAAAGAATAATTGTTTTGGAGAAGTTTGTGGTTGAAGATCCCAAATATATAAAACACAAAATGGAAAATATGGCTTTCATTGCTTAATTTTAAATCAAATTAGTGACTTTTAATCAAAAAATCAACTTTTTGATTAAAAAAATCACCAAAAAAGATATAAAAGTGCATGTTTAGCCCTTTTTGGTTACACTTCTTGGTACGAGATACGTTTAAATAAGAATAAAAGAATTAGCTTAATCGATAAGGAGGGACCATAATAAAGGCAGGGATTTCTACGGTAAATTCGGAATCGTCTACTAATTTTTTCATAGTGTATGAACCATACATTTTACCAATTTCTGATTTAAATGCGCTTCCAGAAATATAATGATGACTTTGATTGGCTTCTAAGATAGGTTGTTGGCCAATAACACCATCTCCTTTGACCTCTCTAGGTTGGCCCATAGAGTCTAAGATATGCCAATGTCTAGACATTAGTTGAACTGTAAAATCATTTTGGTTTTCGATTGTCACCCGATATGCGAAGATATAGTTTAGCCGACCTTCTTTTTTGTTTGAAGATTGGAATTGTGTTTCCACACTTACTTTTACGCCATTGGTAATTGTTGTTTCCATATTGGGGTTAAAATGTTTAGCACATTTTGGGCATGTCTAAACGTCAATTTTATATTTATTACATTAGATGCAATTGATATTACACATTATAAACTTAAGCAATATCTATCATTTTTTCGTCTCCATAAACGAAATTTTTCACAATTTCTTCTGCATCTTCTAAAGCCTCCTCTAGGACATCATTTAGTAATACTGTGTCAAATTTATCCTCATAAGCGAGTTCTCGTTCTGCTCTTGCAAAACGTTTTTTAAGACTTGCTTCGGTTTCTGTTTTTCGTTTTCTTAACCGATCAAATAAGACTTCTTTAGAAGGGGGTTTTACAAAAACTGCGAGCGTTTTTTCTGGGTAAGCCTTTTTTATACTTTCTGCGCCTTTCACATCAATATCAAAGATGACTTGTTTATCTTCAGCCCAAATACGTTTTACTTCTTTTTTTAGTGTACCGTAGAATTGATTTTCATAGACTTCTTCCCATTCCAAAAATTCGTCATCAGCGATTTTTTGTTTAAATTCTTCATGAGAGATAAAGTAATAATCTTTACCATTTGTTTCGTGGGGGCGCTTATCTCTAGTGGTTGCTGAAGTTGAAAAAGAAATATAGTCCAACGTTTTCAATAGATGTCGAACAATGGTTGTTTTTCCTGCTCCAGAGGGTGCAGTGAAAATGATTAACTTTTCTTGTTGTTTTATTTTTTCCTTCATACTAAAGGACATTTGCTATTTGCTCTTTTATTTTTTCCAATTCATCCTTCATTTGCACCACAATTTTTTGGATGTCTGAAGAATTTGCTTTTGCACCGAGGGTATTGATTTCTCTTCCCATTTCTTGTGCGATAAAATTTAATTTCCGTCCTTTAGTCGTCGCTTTTTTATCATCTAATTGCTCGATAAAATAAAGACAATGTTGTGCTAGGCGGACTTTCTCTTCTGTGAGGTCAAGTTTCTCCATGTAGTAGATTATTTCTTGTTCTAATCGGTTTTCATCTACATGGCTTCTCCATTCTTCTAAGTTCTGTGTAAATCGTTCTCTAAGTTTTAAAACACGTGGTTGTTCATAAGGTTCCACTTGTTGCAATAAACTTTGAATTGACCCTACTCTATCTCGAAAATCATTTTCGATCGTCTCCCCTTCTTGTAAACGATACGCCTTGATTTCTCCAATAGCTTCTTTGAGCACTTCTTTGAGCGTATTCCACTCTTCTTCATGAATTACTTCCTCCCCTGCCATTACCACATTAGGCATTCGTAAAATGGCTTGTGTTAGATCCCCTGGGCTTTCCATGTTTAATGTTTTAGACAGTTCGATCATTTCTTTATAATAAGCAGAGAAAAGTTCTTTATTTAGTACCACTTCATCATCTGCACTTAAATATTTTATATCTACGTTTACCTCCAATTTACCTCGTTCTATGGCTTTTGTTGCCAGCTTTCTCATCTCCATTTCTTTTTCTCGGTATCCTTGTGGGATTCTGATTTTTAAATCAAGAAATTTACTGTTCAGCGATTTGAGTTCTACTGAAATTCTTTTTTGGTTAAAATCTCTTGATTTTTTACCGTAACCGGTCATTGAATGAAGCATAAGCTTGGGGATTCGTTTATTTTAAATATTGAATATGGTACAAAGATAAAAAATTGGGTTGAAGTCTTTCTAGATTTTAGATTTAATCGAGTTTATTAGAAACTGAAATCGTTTTTTTATTATAAATCACTAAATAAACCCCAACGAAAATTAATACTCCTGCTAGTAACTTTACACTATCTATACTGTCTTTAGCTGCTAATAATGCGATAATGGTAGCCAATAAGGGTTGGAGATAAATGTACGTACTAACCACCGTAGGTTCTAGCTCTTTTAATGCAGCGGAATTGAATAAATAAGCGAAGAACGTTACAAATATTAAGACATATAGTGTGGCCAACCAAACACCTGAAGAAAAAGTATGCCATTCGATTTGACTTGCTTCATTAATACCAAAGGGAATAACAAAGATCCATCCGAAAGTAAAGACCATAGTAATCACGGTAACGGGGTGATACTTTTTCATCAATGGTTTTACAATGACCAAATAAATTCCGTAGGAGGTCGCATTTCCAAAAATAAATAAATTACCTATCCAAGTGGATGATTGTTCTACCATTTGTTTTCCTTGGAGAATTAAAATAATGGCTCCTATAGCTCCAATACTTATACCTAATATTTTTCGTACCGTAATTTTTTCATTCAAAATAATAGCAGATACAATCAGCACCAAAATTGGAGTGGTCGTCATGATTAATGCGGCATTAATTGGAGTGGTTTTACTAAGGCCAACAAAAAACAAAAGTTGGTTTGTGGCCACACCAAACAAGCCACAGAGGGCAAGTAAAGGCCAATCTTTTTTCTCTGGTATTTGAAGTTTTAGACCTTTCAAAAGAAGCCAAAATAAGATAAGGCCAGTAGACACTCGTAATAAAATAAAGCCAAATGGTTTGATATATTCAGGCATTACAATTTTGGCCACGGTATAATTTCCTGCGTAAATTAAATTCGCAAGGAATAAGAGAATATTTGCTTTTATTTTGGGGTTCAATCTAGAATATATTAATAGAAAAAAGCAAAGGCTGCAAGTTGGCCTAATACACCGATTGCATAACCTAAATAAACTTCATAAGGTTCATGCGCCTTGAGTAACAATCTGGCTGTTCCTAAAGCGCCTGCGATAAGAATTGATAATAAGAAATAGGTTTCAATTGATTCATAACTATGCCATACCATTATGATAAAAATCATGGTCACTAAGCCTCCTGCGCCTACGGTGTGTAAGCTGACTTTGTGTATTATATTGACCACAAAAGCCATGAATAAGGCGATGGTGGTTCCTAGTGCAAAAACCGTAAATACGGTTGGGAAAATTCCTGTAAAATATGCATTGACTGAAAGCCATAAATAAAATACTCCGGTAGAAATATAGGGTGCAATGCGATCTTCCTTTTTTTCAATTTTTATACTGTCAATAAGATTCATAAATCGCATAAGTACGATTGCGATTAATGGCAATATGACGGTTAATATCACTACGTTGATAATTAAGAGTCCGTTTTGAGGATGATCACTTCCGCCGAAAGCATAGGGATTTACCCATATCAAGAATAACAAGATATAGGTTAGGATAAATAGTGGATGAAACACTACCGACAAAAGATTAGCAGCAAATCGTAGTACAATCATGATCTAAAATTGGTTGGACAAAGGTAAGGAATTCGTATGGGACGATCTTTCTTTTTGGATTTATTTTCTTAGAATAAAGAAAATTGATTTTTGGAGAGTACAGCTGACTATAAAAAACAAAAGCAACGATTGATGTCGTTGCTTTTGTTTTTTATAATTGTTTTCGAAGTCTTGCTACAGAAATATTGAGTTGTTCTCGATATTTCGCGACCGTTCTTCTTGCAATATTATATCCTTTTTGCTGTAGGGCGTCTTTAAGTTTTTCGTCCGACAGTGGTTTCTTTTTATTTTCAGATTCGATGAGTTCTGTGAGTATTTTTTTAACTTCCAAAGTAGAAACCTCTTCTCCTGAATCTGTTTGTAATGACTCTGAGAAGAAATCCTTTAATCTTCTTGAGCCGAATTCGGTTTGTACATATTTACTATTTGCTACTCTTGAAACGGTAGAAATATCTAGTCCAGTAATTTCTGCAATATCTTTCAAAATCATTGGACGCAATCGTTTTTGATCTCCTGAGAGAAAAAAGTCATATTGATATTGCATGATGGAGTACATCGTTTTGTACATGGTTTGTTGCCTTTGTTTAATGGCATCTATAAACCATTTTGCGGCATCAATTTTTTGTTTGATGAACATCACCGCCTCGCGTTCTTTTTTAGTTTTGCGTTTTCCTTTGACTTGTTTTCCGCCATAAGATTTTAGCATTTCTTTATAAGAATCTGAAATTCTTAGGTCTGGAGCGTTTCGGGAATTCAGTGTTAATACAAGGCTTCCATTTTCATTAATGATAATAAAATCTGGTACAATATAATGTTGCAGAGAAGCACCAGAAGAATAACCAGAAGCAGGTTTAGGATTTAATTTGAGTACTTCATTTATTGCTTCACGTAAATCATCTTCTGTGATGGACAATTGCCGTTGCAATTTTTCGTAGTGTTTCTTTGAAAATTCTTCAAAATGTTTGTCTATGATTTTAGCTGCTAGACTTACATAAATAGATTCTTCTACCTCTTCTTTTCGTTTGAGTTGTAAAAAAAGACATTCTTTTAGGTCTCTTGCACCAATTCCTGGAGGGTCTAATTTGTGAATAACCGCCAACATTCGTTCTACTTCTGCTGCCTCTGTCATTATATTTTGAGAAAAGGCGAGATCATCAACAATGGATTCTGGATCGCGTCTCAAATATCCATCATCATCAATACTACCAATAACTTGCAAAGCAATTTTCTTTTCTTCCTCGTTTAAGATTACGAGTCCTAGTTGTTGTTCAAGGTGTTCGTGAAAGGTATTTTCTACTGCAACAGGGATAGTTTTGTCTTCATCATCTGCCGAATAATTATTGGCTGATAATTTATAGCTAGCGGTATCATCTTCTATGTAATCATTTAAGTAGTCGCTCAACTCCATATCATCATCACTTGTATCCTCTGCTTCTTTCTCTTCTTTTTCCTTCGCAAATCCGTCTTCATTATCAAGCTGATCCTCCTCATTTTCTTGTCCTTCTTCTAATGCGGGGTTGGCCTCCAATTCCTCTTTGATTCGTTGTTCCAATGCGACAGTGGGAACCTGCAACAATTTCATTAACTGAATTTGTTGTGGGGATAATTTTTGTAATTGCCGATGGCTTAAATTCTGTCTTAGCATATTAGGCTTTTATTCCAATTTGATCGTTAAGATATTCTATATTGTTGAAAAATCGACTTTGATCAACTGGGGTTTATCTCTCAAATATAACGTACAAAAATGACAAATGCTCGCCTAACAACAAAAATTGCACCAAATTTACTTGTTTTTATTTTTTGTATATGGAAAAAACAGTCTCATTAAAACAGTCTTACAAAATCTCTGAGCCCTTTATTCATAAGGTTTTCAGTTATTTCAGGGCATTAAATTTAGCAATATCATTTTTGTTTCGAATAAAAAAAATAAAAAATATGATTTAAAATTGTAACCCGCTTTTAGATAAAATGCATTTTGTTGAATAGCCAACTTAGTATTTGGTTTATTTCTTTATTTCAAACGGAAAAAAATAAGCCCCCAAACCCGTGCAGTTTGGAGGCTTTTCCATCTAAAAACCCGCTTCTTTGTCCCTATGATCAAAACGGTACTTCTTAAAATCAAGTTATTTTAAAATTTCTTCCTTTTAAGGATAGCCATTTTCTTTAATCCGCGCTAAGATCAGTTAATCTTCGAACCACACGATAAACTTTACGGACTTGATCTAACTTGATGGTTACTGGATCATAGTCAATATAATTATCAGAAATTAATTTGAGGTGTGTCCATTGTCCATAGTTATTATAAATTCGTTGCAATCGTTTGACTCGAACAGATTCATTGGTGACTATTGCATATATTTCGTTATCTAAAATATCGTTTTGGCTAGAGAGTCCAGCACAAATCACAAGATCTCCATTCCCAATAGTTGGGTTCATGCTATCTCCATTGATATTAAATGCAACTAATTCGCCTTCTAGTCCAGGGATATGAAAATATTGATTTTCTTCTCCTACATCTACTCCAATAGTATTACTTGCAAAAGCATCTACGCTTGTAAATAAGATATTAAACATCTTTCTTGCAGCGGCTTGTTCTAACAAATCTTCATTTGCTGAAGCTCCCTTAGTTTTTTCTTCTTTGGGTTCAGGAACTGGTCGCTGATAAAATGGTTTTCCTATACCTTGAAACATAAAAGCTTCGCTTATTGAATAATGAAGGCATAACTTTTTCACTTGTTCATAAGTAATTTGGCGAGTACCTTTTATATATTGATCAATAATATGGCCTTTTGTTCCAATTTTTTCTGCAAAGGCGGCTTTGCTTTTAACACGGTCATTTTTAACCACTAGCGCTTTAGCTTCTAGTAAAGTGTACACTTTTGTAAATCGCTCATTAAGTTCTCTTCGATCTGATTTTTGCATAGCTTATATAAATAAAATATCATGAGCTACCTTTGTATGCAGGTCTTTAGTCTGACCATGAGGATAAAAGGTGATTCTCAAATAATGGTGTTAGAAAATATGGTTGTTAAATACCAAAGTAATTTATGTAATTGAATTACTTTAATATTGATATTATTTCAACACTAAAAATAATGGTTGTTAAACATTTATTGAATGCGCATTTGTATCCACTACTTTGCCTTATGGTCGATACGTTGTCATTCAAAATGAATCGAGCATTTCAATCCATTTATTTCAGTCATTTTATAAAAGAAATAATTAAATTTTCTTTCTTGCTTTATCCTCTACACCTCTTTTATCATTTACTGCTTTAGCAAAAAAATCGTTGATGATTTTTTATTATAAAAAACCTAATCGCTCTCTCAAGTCTGTTAAGTAATACATTACTCGATAAATTCGAATATTATCATTGAGGTCGACAAAGATTGGCGAATGTTCTAAATGATTTTCAGAAATCAATTTAAGTCCTCTAACTCGACCATAATCATCTTTGGTTAATTGAATATATTTAATTCGGACAGTACCATCAGCAACTACAGCATACACCTCATCTTTACGAAGTTCTCTAGCATTTTCTACTTCTTTGCAAAAGACCATATCTCCACTTGTCAATAAAGGCTCCATACTATTTCCTTTTACATCAAAAGCAACAATATTACCTTCTAATCCAGGAATCCCAAAAACTTCTGCTTGACTTGCTCCACCTCCTGCAATCGCATCTCCTGCAATCGCACTTACTCCAGAATAAACAATGTTTGATTTTGTATATGGTAGAATTTTTTCTGTCCCATTATTTTTAAACATTGGCCCTTGTCCCATTCTAACATACAATTCACTCACTCCAAAATGGTCACATAAGTTTTTGATAATAGTTTCTGTTACAAAACGTTCATCTTTTAATATGGCAGGAATTACTCCTGTGTAAGTACCTAGCTTTTGAGAAAGTGTTTTTCTATTATACTCCCCTTCTGCTAGTTTACTATTATGTTTTTTAACTAAAACCCCTGTAGCTTCTAATTGGTGTAATATTTTTTCTAATCTTCGATTCTTATCATATTTACTTTCCATACTATATTGTTTTTATTTCAAGCCAAAAATACAACAAAAAGTTGTAAAAAACAAAAAGTTTTAATTTTTATTCAAAAAAGTGTAAAAAAACATTCAAATAAACTTATTTGTTCTAAATAAAACCAAATGAATGCGATTTAAGGTGCTTTGAGCTGACTAAATGAGATTTTAAATAGAATATTTTATGTTTATCTGCATCATATATGGTATATATCATATAACAAATCAATACATTTTGTGACAATTTTATTAAAAAACATCTTTTTTAAAACATAATACGTGTCACTTATAACTTACAAAAAACCAACAAATTAAGCGCATTTTATCCTTTTAATCTTATACTTTAGAGTCACCAGTAATTTACCTATTCAAACATCACCATTTTAAATACAAAAAACCACAAAAAAGGACTTTACATTTGTTTATCAGCCTATTATGGCGTCACAAAAATCTTTATACGGGCTTGACTAGAAGTCCACACCTATTGCGTGACATGTTAAAAATGGTCATCTTTGTATCAGACTTTAAACTTTAAGACTTTCTGTTAATACAAATTAATTTTAATCATGGCCAAGACCTCTAGTATTATCCTTGTGTTTCTTCTTTCATTTTCATGTGTAAGCATTTTTGCACAATCGAATGCACAATATGCCGTTCGTTTTTTAACTGCTGGCGTAGATTGCGATTCTTCTTTTCTTTATGTGGATGTAGAGGTCAAGCCCTATGCTACACCGACATTTAAATTATCGAGTTTAGATTTGCGTTTTCATTATAATCGTAATGGTGTTTTACCGCTTCCTCAAAATCCCGTTCAAGGAAATGACTCTACACTTGCGGTATATGTAGAAGAAGAATTTTTGAGTGATATGCAAATTGATTCTTTAGAAGGAATTAGTTTTTATAATCCACATTTATTAACAGGCTCAATGGATACTGTTGTTTCTTATAATGTATTCTTTGTTGGAGGAAGTGGTTATTATTTACCTTTCTCTGGATGGACTAAAGTAGGCAAATTACGTTTTCGCGCTGTTGATTCCACTGCTTGTATTGACTTAAACTGGCATGATTCGACGGTCTTTCCTAATACCGTTATACATGAAGTATTTGATGGTATCGAATATGATGTAGCAGAAGGGAGTTATGGAGATTTAAGTATTTGTATGTCTGATTTTTGTAATCCAGAAACACTACCAGTAGAATTAAGTAGCTTTATCGTAACCGACAATGGTTGTAGTTCTTTAATAGAATGGCACACAGAAACGGAGACAGACAATGCCTATTATATTGTTGAGCGAAGTGCAGACGGTATAACTTATGAGCAATTAACTACTCTAGCAGGAGCAGGTAATTCATTAACTCCTAATAATTACCGATACGTAGACAATGATCCTAATTTGTATAATTATTATCGATTAATTCAAGTAGACCTAGATGGGACGCATAATAAATTAGCGGCTAAATATATTCAATCCTCATGTTTTGAAGATGATATTTCTTATGCGATAACTGATCTATACCCCAATCCTTCTTCTACTCGACAAGTAAAAGTCAAATTATATACAGCGACTGAAGGAGAGGCCGTTTATCAAGTGCTTGATATTTTCGGACGTCAGATTAAAGAATCACCTGTTTCTTTAATTGAAGGAGCGAATGTATTAAAAATAGATATTGAGGCTTTAGCGTCTGGCACCTACTTCATAAAAGTAATAGGTAACGATTGGGAAACGAAGGCAAAAAAATTAATAAAGATCTAGGCTCAGATCGATTTTTAATAAAAAAAACCCAAGTACGAAGGCATTACAATCTTGCCTTCTCTAAAAAAATAACGTTAGTTCTGGCTTGATTACTAACGTTTGTTTATAGTCTTATAAAGTTGTTTAACAGAAAAATAGCCGCTCAAAAGTGAGCGGCTATTTTATTTTTTATTTTATTAATCTAAACGAATTTCATCATTATGTTGATCGAAAAAATGATACTCCATAATTTGATAATCTGAATTTTCGACCACCTTAATCCATTTCTTATATTCCCAAAACCATTGCATTTGTACGCTCTTTATACCTTTTTTCAAGTAGGCATAAATAAAAGGATGCACATGTAAGGCAATTTTGCTTGGGCCTTGTGAGTTGATAATAAAATTCAAATCTCGAACGATTTCATCCGTCAATAAGATCGATGCTACAATTTTTCCAGTTCCGTTACAAGTTGGACAAGTTTCTGACGTACTAATGTTTAATTCAGGACGTACACGTTGTCGAGTAATTTGCATTAAACCAAATTTACTCAAAGGTAAGACCGTATGTTGTGCGCGATCTTTTTTCATCACATCTTTCATCACTTGGTAGAGTCGTTTTTTGTTCTCTACCTTCTTCATATCAATAAAATCAACAATAATAATACCTCCGATATCACGCAAACGCAATTGACGGGCTATTTCTGCTGCAGACTCTAAATTAACTGCTAAAGCACTACTTTCTTGATCACTATGTTTACTTACCTTTTGTCCGCTATTGACATCCACCACATGCATGGCTTCTGTATGTTCAATAACAAGATAAGCACCACTTGACATGGTCGCCGTTTTCCCAAACGATGATTTGATTTGTCGGGTAACTCCAAAATGATCAAACACAGGTTTATTCGCATGATAATGAGAAACAATTCCTACTTTCTCTGGAGCAATTTGTCCAAGATAGGTCTTGATATTCAGAAAGAGTTCTTTATCGTTGACTACAATTTTATTAAAGGTATCATTCAAAATATCACGCAGAATACTTGATGTTTTATCCAATTCACTAAGCAATTTTTTAGGTGGTTTTGCTCGATGCAATTGTTCGTGGATTTGTTCCCATTTACCCAACAATAATTGTAATTCTTCATGAATATCAGCCACTCCTTTTCCTTCTGACGCGGTACGAACGATTACCCCAAAATTTTTGGGTCGAATACTTTCTACTAAACGTGCCAGTCGTTTCCGCTCATCAGGATTAGATACTTTTTTAGATACAGCAATAACATTAGAAAACGGAGTCAATACGATATATCGTCCTGGAATTGTAATCTCACAACTCAATCTAGGGCCTTTGGTAGATATGGGCTCTTTGAGTACCTGAACCAATAACGGATGTTTTTTATCAAGTACTTGATCAATCTTTCCTGTTTTTATAATTTCAGGTTCAAATTTAAAATCATCGAGTAAGTGTTCTGGTCGTCCACCAGAAATTGCGCCATTACTATATTTAACCAAAGAGCGGAGTTTAGGCCCTAGGTCGGTATAATGTAAGAAGGCGTCTTTTTTGTATCCAATATCTACAAAAGCGGCATTAAGCCCAGGAATAAGCTTTCGAATTTTACCCAAAAAAATATCTCCAACCGTAAAGTTACTATTGGTTTTTTGATTATGTAATTCGGCAAGCTTCTTATCTTCCAATAAGGCAATTTCTACTTCTGTAGGAGTGGAATTAATTATTAATTCTTTTTCCACAACCGTTGTGTTTGTCTTTTAGACTTTAAATTTTGAACTGATCCTTCGGTAAAATAGGAATACCAGAGGTAAGCACACTTATCCTATAATTTAGATATTAAAGTATGAACCCAACAAAATTAAAACGATAATACGAGTCTTGAGAAGTTTCCCTTGTAAACTATGTTACAACCCTAAAACCAATTTAATCTGGTACAAATAAGAAAAGACACTGTTATTCACTTAAACACTTACAAGAAGGTTGTTATGTAGGATAGTAAGAAGGATACAGATATATAAAGATCGTGTTTAAACAAGCCTGAGTAAATTAGTTATACAGGCATAGCACGCAAACTAAGACTATTTAAAGTCATAATTTGCATGCTATAACATTGGTATCATTTTCTTTAGTTTAGTTAAAAAGAACGAAAATTACTTCTTCTTTTTATGTCTATTTTTGCGTAATCTTTTCTTTCTTTTATGCGTCGATATTTTATGACGCTTACGCTTTTTTCCACAAGGCATATTCAAAAATTTTCTAAAAATTAGTTAAAATATTTTCAATTTCTTTCTTGACATTTGGATCTTTTGCAATCTCCAAACATGCTTGAAAGTTTAATTTTGCTTTTTCCTTATCTCCCATCTCTGCATACGTTTGTGCTAAGAGATAACGGGCATTCAGGTGATCAGGTTCCAACGTTACTGCTCGAGTAAGTCGTTCCACTGCTTTCTCCATTTGGCCAGTCCGTAAAGACAATCGACCTAGAGTATAAAAAACTTTACTGTCTTCAGGATATTTCTCTGAAAGATCTCTCAACATCATGATTCCTTTCATTGGCTCTGAAGCACTTTCCACATAACACAAAGCCAAATTTATTCGGTGGCTTGTGTTTTGGGGACTCAAAGATACGGCATTTTCGAAAGATTCAATAGCTTTCGACCAACAATAATTTTTTATTGCGGTATCTTGCCCCATTTGAAAGCCCGAAAAGTAGGTACTTCCTGCGATAGACCATGCAGAATCTGAAGGTGCTTCTACTGCCACTCGCTCTGCATAAACTGCTCCTGCTGGATATTGCTTCCAACTATTCCAAGTACTAGAGATACGTTTTAAAGCCTCTATTTGTTGCGTTGGCTCTTTAGCCGCTTGAAAAACAGCATCTAATTCGTCAATTTTACTATGTTGCTCAGGATTTATTTGGGTTTTTGCCTTTGCCACAATTTTAGACGCATTAATGGTACTTGCTTCCAATGCCCGTTTTTCTCCAATGCCTTGATCGGCTTTAGGTATATTTGGCAAAAGATATAATCCTACCAAAAGAATACCGCATAGAGCAATTAAAGAAGTTTGAAGCTTTGTCATTCGATATATCTAAATAGATTTATTCCTTCTCTAAAGCGACATCGCTTTTTACATTATCTTTTACTGCATCTACAAAAATCTTTGCTGGTTTAAATGCAGGGATATAATGTTCTGGAATTTCAATTGATTCATTTTTCTTAATATGACGACCAATTTTTTTCGCACGTTTTTTTACAATAAAACTTCCGAAACCTCGCACATAAACATTTTCTCCTGAAGATAAAGATTCTTTTACTTCTTTAAACAATGCTTCTAAAGTAACCAATACGTCTACTTTAGGGATTCCAGTTTTCTCAGAAATTTTGGTGACTAAATCTGCTTTTCTCATACTTATAGTTTGGTTTTTAGATAGTTATAAATTGGTTGAGGATATTTAAAAGCGATGTCAAATGTCGGTTTTTTTTTTTACTTAAAAAAATATTACCCCAATTTTTCACAACTTTTACCTATCAAGCAATTACACTTCTTGTTTTATTAAAATATATCCCTTTATATATAAGCAAGTCCTAAGATAAAAATACATTCACAAATGAAATTCTTTTGATTCTTCTCTTCCTTATTCAAATCCTCTAATCGCTACAACTATCCTTGGTTTCCATGCCTTGACTTCAAGTAGCATATTTTACATTTAAATGGTCAATTCAATCTCCGTTTTTGCTTAAGTTCATTTACAGAAATAATGATTGTATATTTGTTATCCATGAAGAAGTCTTTTCCCAATAAAAAACATCTTTTTTTTCGACAACAACTTTTGCGTTGGAAAATCAATCATCCACGCCCTTTACCTTGGAAGGAAGATAAGAATCCTTACTATATATGGTTGTCTGAAATCATCCTACAACAGACAAGAGTAGAACAAGGTCTACCCTATTTCCTAAAGTTTAAAACAACCTTTCCCCGCATCCAAGACTTGGCTAAGGCAAGCGAAGATGAAGTTTTTAAAATGTGGCAAGGGTTAGGTTATTATACGCGTGCAAGAAATCTTCATGCGACAGCAAAACTCATTAGCTCAAAGTGGAACGGACAGTTTCCCAATACTTATGAAGATATTTTGGCCTTACCTGGTGTAGGACCCTATACTGCAGCAGCCATTGCTTCTTTTGCTTATCAACTACCCAAAGTAGTCGTAGATGGTAACGTCATTCGAGTAATTTCGAGATTTTATGGCATCGACCTTCCTGTAGATAAAGCCGAAGGAAAAAATCAAATCCAAGTATTGGCAGAACAAACCTTAGATAAGGAACAACCCGATGTCTTCAACCAAGCAATTATGGATTTTGGTGCCTTACATTGCAAACCCAAAAATCCTTTATGCACTTCTTGCTTTCATCAGAAAGAATGTATCGCTTTCCAAAATGGGAATCCAACAAATTATCCCGTAAAATCAAGACGACTTAAAAAGAAAACGCGCTTTTTTAATTATTTGGTGATAAGATATAAGGATCAAGTTGGGCTTCAGAAAAGAACAAAAAAAGATATTTGGCAAAACCTTTATGAATTCCCAGTCATTGAATCTACAAAACCATTAGATGCCACAACAATCAAAGAAAATCCATTTTGGATTAATCATTTAGTCTCTAATCAAGCAGAGCTAATTGCTTGTTCTAAAGGCTACAAACAAACACTCTCTCATCAAAATATTATAGCGCACTTTTTCGAAATTGAAATAAAAAAGCCTTTTGATGAAAATAATACGCCCTTTTTTGTCGTAGAACAAAAAAAATTACCCAAATTTGCAATACCAAAAATTATTGATTGTTTTTTAAAAGATAAATCCTTATATTTATTTTAATACAATAATCAAATTAGTTATAATTTTAAAATTTAATCTTAATGAGTTCATTAAACAAGGTGATGTTGATTGGAAGACTGGGCAGAGATCCAGAAGTGAAGTATTTGGAAACCGGCGCCGCTGTTGCAAAATTTTCTATAGCTACAAGTGAAAGTTATAAAGATAAAGCAGGGGAATGGCAAGAACAAACAGAATGGCACGATATCATTCTGTGGAGAATGCTAGCAGAACGCGCAGAAAAACAACTCAAAAAAGGTTCTTTAATTTACATCGAAGGAAAATTAACCCATAGAAAATGGGAAGACAAAGACGGAAATAAACGTAAAACAACCGAAGTAGTTGGACAAACTTTCCGAACATTAGAAAAACGAGAAAGTACAAATTCTGGATACTTCCCATCTGAATCAGATGAACCCGCTACAGCTTTTAACAAACCAAAAGAAGTTAATGAAGCCAAACCAGAAAGTAAAAACGTAGTTGAAGACACCAGCGATGATCTTCCTTTCTAATTTCTACTACTAATTCATTTATTTTCGAATTAGCTTAAACTTTAATAGTAATATTTGGAACCCGACCCTGTCGAATATCATCAATCAATATTAGCGTTTTTAATTTTATTAAGTGCTAGTCCTTCCGCTTATTTTATAGCCGGAGGGATGATCGTATTATTGCTTTGCTGCTCTGCGCTAGTGTCAGGTTCCGAAGTTGCTTATTTCTCCATTTCCCCACAGGATATGGAAAACCTCAAAAAAGAAGATAATCCAAAATCAAAATTCATTATTCGATTATTGGAAAAACCGCGATACTTATTAGCCACTATTCTTATCGCTAATAACTTCATCAATATTTCTATCGTTTTAATTTCTGCCTTTTTATTTGAAGGTATTTTTCCCCAAGAAGGAATTACAGGCATCTTATTTAATGTGGTACTCGTTACCTTTCTTCTAGTATTGTTTGGTGAAGTCGCCCCAAAAATTTACGCCAACATCAACAACATCAAACTAGCGCACATTATGGCTAGGCCGCTTATGATCTTGCGCGGCATCTTTCTTCCGCTTTCTGGACTATTGGTAAAAAGTACTAAACGTATTGAACAACGTATCCAAAAGCAAACCGACAAAGGCAAAACAGTAAGCATGCAAGCTATTGACGAAGCCATTGAACTCACCGTAAAAGATACCAAAAGTGCCAAACAAGATGCAGCATTATTAAAAAGCATTGTCCAATTTGGGAATGTTTCTGTAGAACAAATCATGCGCTCTAGAGTAGATGTCTTTGCTTTAGAAAATGATATTTTATACGATGAACTTCTACAACAAGTCATTGATTCTAACTATTCTAGAATTCCTGTGTTTAAAGATACTTTTGACAATGTAGAAGGTATTCTTTATGCCAAAGATCTTTTACCACACCTAGACAAAGATCGTGATTTTAATTGGACCGAATTGTTGCGGCCTCCTTTCTTTGTTCCTGAAAGTAGAAAGATTGATGATGTCCTTAATGATTTCCAAGAAAAACGAGTACACATCGCTATTGTGGTAGATGAATATGGTGGTAGTGCGGGTATCGTAACTCTTGAAGATGTATTGGAAGAAATCATTGGTGATATCAAAGATGAATTTGATGTCCACAATACAGAACTTGAATTTCAAAAATTAGATGATCACAATTTTATCTTTGAAGGAAAAACATTACTCAACGACCTTTGCCGATTAGCGGACCTAGATAACTCTTCTTTTGATGAAGTGAAAGGGGAATCTAATTCCGTAGCTGGACTCTTACTCGAAATTAGTGGTCGTATGCTAACCTTACATGAACATGTTGAACACGATCAATTTCTTTTCAAAGTAATGGAAGTGGATAAGAGAAGAATCAAACGTATCAAGATGACCATTCTTAATACAAGTACTTAAACATTCGCTTTATAATCGATCAATCGCTTGTTTTAAATCGGCAATCAAATCATCGGCCGATTCTATACCCACACTCAACCGAATTAAAGAATCGGTCATGCCCAATTTTATCCGCTCTTCTCTTGGAATAGAAGCATGAGTCATCGTCGGTGGATGACCAATAAGTGACTCTACTCCTCCTAAGGATTCGGCCAAAGAAAAATAATGGGTATTACTCAAAACTCGACTTCCTGCCTCTAGTGTATCTTCATCAATTGTAAATGAAATCATGGCTCCAAAATCACGCATTTGTCGTTTCGCAATGTCATGCCCGGGATGATCAGAAAACCCAGGATAAAACACTTTATTCACTCCCTTATATCCTCTTAATGACTCCGCAATCTTCGCTGCATTTTCACAGGCACGTTGCACCCGAAGATGAAGCGTTCTTATTCCTCTCGAAACTAAAAAACAATCAAATGGTCCGGGTATCGCACCAGTCCCATTTTGTAAAAACTTTAATCGTTCAAACAGGCCATCATCATTACAAACCAAAGCGCCTAAAATTACATCGGAATGTCCGCCTAAATATTTTGTGGCAGAATGCAAGACAATATCTGCCCCCAAATCCATAGGCTGTTGAAGATAAGGAGAAGCAAAAGTATTGTCTACACAAGTTAGGATATTATGTTTTTTGGCTAGATCACAAACGACCTCAATATCAATAATATTCAACATCGGATTGGTAGGCGTTTCCACCCAAATCATCTTTGTTTTATCGTTGATCTTTTCTTGAATACCTGCCAAATCATGCATAGGCACAAAATGAAATTTAATCCCTAAAGGCTCAAAAATTCGCATAAAGGTTCGATAGGTTCCTCCGTATAAATCATTGGTGGAGATAATCTCATCTCCTGGTTTAAACAACTTCAACACCGCATCTGTCGCTGCCATTCCACTGCTAAAACAAATGCCATATTTCGCATTTTCAATAGCGGCGATATTTTGTTCCAAAATACGTCGAGTAGGATTATCTGTTCGTGCATATGCATACCCCTTATGCACTCCGGGTGCCGATTGCACATAAGTAGAAGTTTGATAAATTGGAGGAATAATGGCTCCAGTAGATGGGTCTGGTTCCAGACCAGAATGAATAACTTTAGTTTCAAATTTCATGAGATCTATTTTTGGCAAAAAGCTGCAACAATGATACGCTATTCTTAAAAAAAAACAAATGATCTTGGGTAGGTTAAAGTTAGTAACTTATTGTCATTATTCTTTACGCTTTAAATGCAAATTGCTTAATTTTGTCAGAAGTTATCCAAAATTATTTTTATTTCATTATCAAATTTAATCACCTATGAAACTTCGTTTCTTCCTTTTCACCCTTCCCTTCATTTTATTATTTGCGGCTTGTTCTGGTCCTTCCTCTCCCGAATTTAAAAAGATGGAAAACATCCGATTTAAATCCGCAAAACTAGAGGGGAATGCAGGGGTGCAATTGACGGCCGATGCGCTTTTTCACAACCCCAATATGTTAGGTGCGACGTTGTCTAGTATTGACTTTGATATTTTTGCAAATAATAAAAAGATGACGCATATTCAACAAAACATATCTACTTCTATTCCAGGAAATGCCGACTTTAGTCTTCCACTAACTTTTAAAATTCCTCTAAAAAAACTAATCGCTGAATTGAAAGGAGCTAAAGGCTGGGATATACTCAAAAACCCTTTCGAAAAAAAGGAAATCATGATTAAAGCAGATGGTCATGTAAAGGTAGCTCTCGCAGGTACTGACATCAAAATCCCTGTTACCTATGAAATGCCATATACCGTAAAAGTGAAGGATTTATTTATGCGGTAATTTTTTAAAAGCACTACTCTTCTGTTATTTTATATTTGTACAAAAAGAAATGCTCTCTTGTTGGATTCGGTAGGTCAAATGCTTTTTCTATTTTGATGTCTATTCGTGCATCTTCTCCTATAAAAAACGAAGAATCTAATGCCAAAAGTCCAGTATGTATATACCATCCTTGCATGTCAATTCCTTTTTCTTTTTGATCTAAAATGGTTTTTAACACGAGCGGATCGGGTACGCGTTCATTTTTTTTATCCCACCACTTAAAACGTACTTTTTCCTTTCTGTCTAATGCAAAAAATAATTGATCTAATCGACAGCTAAGCCCTACTTCACTAGCATCTCCGCTAGAGAAAATCGTTGTTTTTTGATCATTCAGGTTTTGTGATTTTATATAAGAAGTGATATTTTCTACATTGCTAAAAAGAGTACGCACGTCACTTTGAGCAGACCAAATGCCCATGATTAGATGTAAAATTATAATACTATTAAATAACCATATCAAGCTGCTAGCATTTCCTTTTTGTTCTTTTCTTTCTTTATTAAAAAATAACCATACGGAGATAAAGAACACTAAAAACCAATGCCCCGAATGTCGATAATAACTATGGAAATTATAATTAAAAAACACATAATGAAAGGCGAACAATCCCAATACACCAAGCGAATAAAAACAAAACACTTTACGTTGAGTTCGTAGCGAAAAAAGGATCGTTCCTAAAAGAACCAAACCGCCAATTGCCAAATATATTCGTTCCAATTTCAACCAATGGTTATTCCAATAATTCGATAGGTCAAAAGTCGGTATCATTAAGTGAACTTTCAAAAAACCCGCGAGGACTCCATTCATTTTCCAATACTCAATACCCGTGGTTAATGGCGGCCCAAATCCATTATCTTTTTCAGGAAAAATAAAATAAATCGAAAGAACAAAACTTAAAATCAATACACTTAAAGGAATCGCAATTTTATATCCTGAAATCCCTTCTTCTTTTTTCTCAACAAAAGAATAAAGCCAAAGCGCAGTAAGCAATAAGGCAATTAAAAATCCAAAAGTTTGGCTATTCGCAAGTAATCCAAGTAGAAGTGGTTGTACAAAAAACACCGATCGCCCTGCTTGGTAAAAAACTAAAAACAACAAACAACATAATACCGATAAGCCATATGGACGTACAATAATCGCATATTCAAAAAAGAAAAAATAGCCAAAAGAAATGATTAAACATTGCCACCAAGAAAACGGAGAAAATCGCCAAATCAAGCCAACCGAAATACTCGCAATTAGAAGGTGCAAAATTTGAACAGTCGACCAAGCACCTCCCAACTTGGCTACGATAAAAAGAATTAAATGCCATAAGATCGGCTGCCCCTCATAGCGTTGATTAAAAATCAACTGGCTTAAGTTTTTCGAATCTTGTACAATCCCCCAAGCTTGAAATTCATCTCTCCAATGTTCATGAAATCCCATGATTCCATAAGCAAGAATAAAAAACAATAAGCCAAATAAAAGACTAATTTCATTCCGTTTTAATCCTAAAAAACGAAACTTTAAGTCTATATTTGATTGCAACCTCATTCTTCAAAGATAACAGGACAATTCAAAACATCAACCATTACAAAGCCGAATTATCATATGACTTGTTATTATTTTTGTTTGCGCACTTAAAAGCAATGAAAGAACAAAACAAATATCATTTTTTTACTTCAAAAGAAAAACTACTCTACTCGGGATTATACTCCCTTTTCGGATTAATTGCCCTTTGGTATTTTCTTTTTTTCCTAAATTCTGGTGATACTTTTTGTTATTTATTCCTAGCCGAAAATTGGGCGGAAGGAAATATTTACGAGGCCATTGGTGGACATTGGGGCATGCTCATCACCATCTTACTTGCGCCGCTCCTACTCCTTGGCATCCCTGGAGTATTGGCTTTTAAGATCTTGCAATTCTTCATTGGGTTTACCGCCTTAAATGCCTTTGTCCGAATTTTAAAAACAGTACACATTGGAGGAGCCTTACGTCTTATGAGCGTACTCCTTTTCCTACCTTTGCTTATCCACATGTCGCTAACACTAACGCCCGACTTATTGATGGTTAGCCTTGGGCTTTGGTACATATATTTTATGCTACAACCCGATTTTTTAGATCGTCCCATTTGGGCATTAAAAGCAGGTCTGGCCGCAGGCTTAATGTTTTTGGCAAAAAGTTATGCACTCCCTTTCTTTGTCGTTCACTTTTTTAGTAGTCATATTTTTTATTTTTTCAAAAAAAAGAAAAGATCCCAAATCCTTCGAACCTTTATTTATGGCTTGGGCATTTTCACTTTAATTAGTAGTGCGTGGATTCTTTTGATGAGCGTTAAATTCAAAGAAATCACCATAGGCACTTCTGGTAAATACAACCTTGCGCTCATAGGTACAGAACGCCAAAACCGACAAGTCACCAAGGGTGAATTAATCAATCCCAACAGCCGATACACTTCCTTTTGGGCTTACCAAGAACCCGCACATTTTGTAAAGAAGTGGAGCCCTTTTTCTTCTAAAGAAAATTGGAATCATTATACCCAACAACTCAAACACAACTTACGCAGTTTTTATTACATCACCTATATTAGAGATGGCATATTATTGATTTTACTTTTAGGTTTTGGATGGTTTTTTATTCGACAAAAAAAAGAAAAAAAGATTCCTTGGTCCATCCCTTTTACATTCCTATCCTCTAGTTTCATTTTCACTTTAGGTTACTTAATCATTTTGGTAAGGCCGCGTTATTTTTGGTTTAGCGAAGTGCTTCTTCTCTTGCTTTTAATTTGGATTTTAAATCAATTCCAAACCTCATTAAAGCCTATCTTTAAAAAATTAATCTTCCTTTTTACTTTTGTAATTATATCCATTAATACCCTAACTATTTTTCAACCCAATGTAGCACAACTTCCTTTTTTCAAAATGCTACATCAAGTAGAAAAAGAATTGAATGGATTTAATTTCGAACAAAAACGAATAGCCATTATTGACATTCCCCAATCCGCCCATTTGATGGAAGCCGATGCTTATTTAATGTATAAAAAACGATTTGAATTTTGGGGACAACCTTCTAGAGAACAACTCCTCGAAAAAGGCTTATCTGATTTAGAAGCACATGGAATCGACTATTTCTTCCTTTGGGAAAATGAAGATCTAAAAGAGCGTATATTTAAAAGCACAAATCCTATCTTTGAACACAAAGAAATTGGCTTAACCATTTACCAACTCCAATAATTTGACGGCAAAAAAGACATATCTATTTTCAAATGCTCCTTATCTCATACTAGGTGGATTTTTCAGTCTATTGACCATACTTTATCTAAATGTTTGTCCCAATCAATTGTCTTCTAGCGATTCCATCTTTTACTTAATGACAGCAAGAGAAATCGCAGAAGGTCAACTTTGGGAAGCCATCAATTCTTATTGGGGCATGCTCCTCTCTTTGATCTTAAGTCCGTTTATTTTCTTAGGCATTCCTCCTATACCCGCGTTTAAAATCGTGCAATTCCTGGTCGGACTCTCTACGATTTTTTACGTTATAAAATGGGTGCGTCGTTTACAACTTCCTCCCTTATTTTCTACTTCATTACTAGGCGTTCTCACCTTATTAATTTGGATGTGTAGTTTAAGTCATACGCCCGATTTATTGATGGTCTTATTGCTCTTAATTTATTTTTTACAAATTGCAGATGCAAAAACCATCTATCAAAAAAGTCCTTGGTTTATTGGTCTTATTGGTGGTTTATTATTTTGGTGCAAAAGCTATGGGCTTCCCTTTTTTATTGCTCATTTTAGTTTATGGAATGCCTATCTTTTTTTTCAATCGAAAAGAAATAAATCTACATCTACGCCCTCTTCCATTCGATCTTTTTATTTAAAAGGCCTCCTTAGTTTTAGTCTAGTGAGTTTCCTTTTAATTGGTCTTTTGAGTTTCAAATATGGTTCTTTTACTACGGGATCTTCGGGAAGTTACAACATGAATTACATGGGGCCCATAATGAATTTCATTCCGCCTTATTTTGATGCTTACCAAAATCCAGACACTGAATTCACCAATTATATTATTGCAGAAGAACAAGGACTTTTTGGAGCTTATGGAGATTGGAGCATGTTCGAATCTAAAGCCAATTTTCAACATTATCTACAACGCATTAAGCAAAATTTTTCCAAATTTTACTACATCACTTATTTAAGAGATTTATTGATCTTACTTATTTTATTTGGACTCCTCTTTGGCATCAATCGATTGCGTTTAACGACCAACCAAAAAGAATTGATCTTTGCTATCATAGGATTTCTTGCCATCTACACTGGTGGTTATTTTCTTCTCTTTCCCAACGAACGCTATTTGTGGATCAACCATTTTCTGTTGAGTGGTTTATTATTTATTTTATTTGCAAAAACGTTGGGCACTTCTGGCCTTCGGTGGACGGTAATGATAGGACTCTTCGCTTTTGTAATGATGCAAAGTATTAATATTTTAGATCGTGCAGCTTTTCGGTCGCAAGAATGTGCATTTTATCAAGATTGGTCTACATTAGAAAAAGCATTGAATACTTTCGATTTAAATCAAAAAAACATACTGAGTAATATAGCACCTACCAACGCAAAGATTCCAGATTATATGGACCCTGTTTGTTTATTGATGTACCAATATCGGTTTAAGGTTTGGGGATTTTTTCGAGATAAAAAAATTAAAACGGATTTACAATTAAACCAAATTTCTCCTACGATTGATTATTTTTTCCTTTGGGAAGCAGACGAAACATTAAAGGAAAAATTTAATACTTTCCCATTAATTTTCCACCATAAAGAAACCGGACTTCACATTTATGATTTAAGAAAAGACCAATAAACATTGGCTTATTTTTTCGATCATTAATAGGCCGCTACTTCCAACTTACTACGACTTTCCCCATAGACTTTCTAGAAGCTAAAAACTCATGTGCTTCTGCAATTTGATCTACTTTAAACTCGCCCCCAATATGCGGTGTTAAAATACCATCTTGTGCCATTTTCACCGCGCCTTCTAAACTTCTCTTTAAGGTTTCAGGTCGATGATCTGCGATACGAAGCATGTTTACGCCCATCATGGATTGGCTATTTTTAAGAAATTTTATAGGCGAATGTAAACCAAAACCCGTACCCACTTTAATCATCTTAAATATATTTTTGTTGGTATCCGTCATGCTTGCGGCACCATAAAGCACGATGCGACCACCATGCCCAAGAAGCTTAAGTCCTTTCTTTACAGATTGTCCTCCGATGCTGTCAAAGATAACATCCAACCCTTCTCCTCCTCGCTGTTTTTTGATGACTTCTTCAAAGTCCGTATTTCGATAATCAATAGGATGATCTACCCCTAAAGAGCGAAGAAAATCTTGCTTTTTAGTAGAGGCGGTTCCATAGACAATACAGCCTCGATGTTTAGCCATTTGTACTAAAGCAGAACCCACTCCACCAGCCGCAGCTTGAATGAGGACATGATCTCCAGGATGCAGGCGCACCATCTCTTCAGCACAATAATAAGCCGTACCACATTGTGTGGCTAAAGCCGTGGCGATTCCATCAGAAATAGACGCATCAATAGCCACTGCAGCGCGTGCATCTGTGGCTACAAATTCGGCATATCCGCCAAAACGACTTAAGGCCATCACCCGTTGTCCTTTTTTCAAATGGCTGACTTCTGTTCCTACTTCATCAATCGTACCTACGACATCATAACCAATAATTGCAGGTAGAGGTGGACAATCTTCATAATAACCTAGTCGTGCCATTACATCTGCAAAATTAAGCCCGAATGCATCGACTTGCACAAGCACTTCATGCGGTTTAATCGCGGGCTTATCCATTTCTTGAATTTCAAATGCTTTATCTGCGGGACCTTGTTTGACGAGTACAACGGCTTTCATAAGACTTTATGTTTTCTTTACTTAAAATAAGGAAGTTTAAAAGTAATACTTTTTATGAGGTTTTGTATTAGAAATAAGATATTATTAGTTTAAGACCATCGTAAAGGATTTAACTTCTTTTAAACGATAGAGATCATATTTTTTTGTACTTTTATCGAATCAAAATACTACCTTCTTATTTTTAATTTAAACAAAAGGTGTTGATTTCTTAAGCGATCCCCAAGATCATTTTTTATTTACCCATGGTTTTAAATGACGGTTAAACGTGATTTGAAGTATTTATTTATTTTTATGAAAAAAAGGAATTTATGGTTTTTATTGACCTTTGTGGTCATGGCATTTAGTACCGACGGCACCAAACCTTATCCACAAGATTATTTTAGATCGCCCGTCAATCATGCGATGCTTTTATCAGGAACTTTTGGGGAGTTGCGGCCAAACCATTTTCATGCAGGTATTGATATTAAGCCTGCTCCAGGGAAAGGCGTTGGAGAAAATTTATATGCCGTGGCCGATGGCTATGTTTCTCGAATAAAAGTTTCTTCAAGAGGTTATGGCAATGCTTTGTATATCGATCATCCGAATGGATATACGAGTGTTTATGCGCATTTACAAAAATACTCTCCAGAGGTGGCCGCTTTTATCAAACAAAAGCAATACGAACAAGAAACATTTGAAATCGAACTCTTCCCTACCCCCGATCAATTTGTATTTAATTCGGGAGATGTGATTGGCACGTTAGGAATTTCTGGAAGTTCTTTTGGGCCTCATTTACATTTTGAATTGCGAGACACCAAAACCGAAAAAACAATCAATCCTTTATTGTTTGGGTATAAAGTAAAAGATGCACGAAAGCCCTTTATGGAAGAGCTAAAGATCTATCATTTAGATGGTCAATTTAATGAAGTCAAAGAGCAAATTTATAAAACGAGAAGAGGAGGTACGAATTATTATATTTCAAAAGATACCCTAGACATTAAAAATGATTATTTGGGTTTAGGTTTGAAAGTCTATGATGCTATGGATGGTGTCTCCAACTGGAATGGTATTTATCGTTTAGAGATGTTTCAAGATGGCGCAAAAGTGTATGATATTGAAATGGAAACTTTTTCATTTGATGAAACGAGGTATTTAAATGCGCATTGTGATCATGGTGCGTATTTAAAAAACAAGAGTCGGTTTAATCGTTGTTTTATTTTGCCTGGAAATAAATTGAGCATGTACAAAGAAGTACTAAATCAAGGTTTAATTTATTTAGCCCCAGGAAAGACTACGAGCATACAATTAGTAGCCAGTGATTATGCAGGCAATCAAAGTAAGTTAAATATTTTAGCTCGTAGAAGTAAGGAAACGATTACGCCAAAAGAAAAACGATTCAATTATTTTTTACCCCATAGTGATCCGAGTTATATCTTTGGAGACGGAATGGAATTAAGTTTTCCAGCAAATTCTTTTTATGAAGATCAATATATCTTTTATGAAGTAACCCCAGAAAATTCATTTGGTTTTTATTCTGATGTACATCAGTTTGGCAATAAAAAGACGCCTGTCCATCAAGCCTTTGAAATTGCCCTTCGCCCCAAAAACTTACCTGATCGATTGCGCTCCAAAGCAGTCATTGCATTGTGTGAAGATGAAAAAGTATTTAGCAGTTTAGGAGGTACTTGGGAAAATGGTTTATTAAAAACAAAGAGTAAGACGATGGGAGATTTCACTATTGTGGTCGACACGATTCCTCCGATCATTAAACCTATTTATATTAAACCATTTATGAACAAAGGCTATCGGATGTTGTTTAGAATTACTGATGCCTTTTCAGGATTGGGTACGTATAAAGCAACGGTAGATGGTCAATGGATTTTGATGGAATTTGATAAAAAGAAGAATCAATTATCTCATCGGTTTGATGGCCAATTTCCCAAAGGAAAGCATCAATTGGTCTTAGAAGTTTCGGACGCTGTTGGAAATACAAAGACCTACAATTATTCATTTAGCAATTAAATATCAGTTTAAACAACCTCAGCAAAAAAAGTAAAAATGATCACACTAAAGGAAGGAGACAAAGCCCCTGCATTTTCTGCAAAAGACCAAGATGGGAATACCGTTAAATTAAGTGATTTTAAAGGTAAGAAAGTGATTTTATATTTTTATCCAAAAGATGATACGCCTGGATGTACAACACAAGCCTGTAATTTTAGAGATAATTTTTCTACACTACAAGCTAAAGGATATGAAGTCATTGGGGTAAGTCCAGACCCAGAAGCCAAGCATCAAAAATTTATTGGAAAATATGATTTGCCTTTTACCTTATTGGCAGATACCGATCACAAAGTCCTAAATGCTTATGGTGTTTGGGGACCGAAAAAATTTATGGGAAAAGAATACGATGGGGTACATCGTACCACTTTTGTCATTGATGAAAAAGGAAAGATTGAGCAAGTGATTTTAAAAGTAAAAACCAAAGAAGCAACCGCACAAATAATCGGACAATAATATTATTGTCTTAGGAGCTTATAGGTTTTAATGTGTTGATCATCTTTCACTTT
>JAHDCJ010000001.1:96006-132432 GCA_020629935.1 Saprospiraceae bacterium
AATATTATTGTCTTAGGAGCTTATAGGTTTTAATGTGTTGATCATCTTTCACTTTTAGGAAGTATATTCCTGAAGGTATATTATTTAGATCAAAGTAGATATGGGCTGCATGGCTTGTTTGACTTTGTATAATACGACCCATCGCATCTAAAATTTGAAAATCCATTTTCTCTGTGGTCCTATTCTCAATTCGTAATTCATTTTCAATAAGATTATTAAATCTAATTTGTGGATTCCAATTCACTTCTTGAGTAGAAGTGGTTTCTGGGCTAATCATACAATCTGAAGGAAATGGATTCAATTCAAGAGGTCCCATTGGTGTGAGGTCTTTACCTACAAACGCAGGATGATCTACAGAAAACCGTTGTACTTTAAATACCGCATTGGATGCAGGTAGGCTTCCGCCCTGATCTACTGGCCCTAAAATACCGACAGGATTAATATATCTCCAAACCACTTTTTCTTGGGGGTCAACTTCAAAGAGCTCTCCCAATGCACCAGAACAAACCAAGATATTTCCATTGGGCAATTGTTGCGCATTAGAAAATTTACCTGATCCAAAATTATTATCTGGAGCCCCTGTATACGAATAATCAGCCGTAGCAGGAAGAAAGAAACTCGAACCCGGTGCCGTATAATTACCAAGTGCATCTATTGGAGGATCGATAATTTCAATGGTAGATTCAATACCGTCTGTTCGTCCAACACCATTATTAAAAACAATAATTTTCTGGGCATCAGGTGCATCATCTTGAATCCAATCTGTGCCATGAGGCCCAAATAATTTTCGGTTATCCCATGTGTCTCTTCCATAGGCATGAGGATTTCCCCAACGATAGAGAATATCTCCCCCTTTGCCTGCATTTCCGCCACTATGACTTGCCGCTTCTTCTGTTGTGGTACTATGATCTATAATCCAAAATTCATTAAAGTGACGTGAACTAATAATAATTTGATCCAGCGTTTCATTATAACTAATATGATTGGCATGAAGCCAATCGCTTCGATCAACAAAACTTCCATTAAAGTTTAAAGAATAATTGATGTCTAATCGTTCAGGATAATCAAAAGGATTTCCAAAATTATTCATCATCGGATTCCAATTTTGGATCACGTGATCATCTGCTCGCCATTCCCAAACGGTGGAAAAAGAATCTATTCCAAGCGGTTTAATTTCGATAATTTTTTCTGTTCGAAGACTGGTCGTGTTTGTAAAAACAGTTGAATTTCTTCCTTTCAATACCGCTTCTGCCATTGGAATTTCTTCAGAAACGAGGAGTAGGATATTTCCATTTGGCATAGGTTCGATATCATGATGCATTCGGCTATCCAAAGAGTCGCTGTAAGACAAAGACCAGACTAGATTATTATCCCAATCCCAAATTTCAACGCCGCCATTTCCAGTTGCACCTACTGTTTTAATGGATCGCAATAAATTTCCATTATCAAGTAAGTAGCTTGTGAATGCGGGGACAAATGTACTTTGCCATTGGTTGATCACTTCTCCACAATTATCAATAAGAAAGGTTTCTGTAAGGGAGTTTCCGGTAAACAAAGTATACCCATTATAAGAAGCTTCATCATTGAGGAGAAGGCCAATGGTTTCTTGACTATTCCCTCTAAAAGTAAAGAATACAAAGAATGTGATTACTAATATTTTTATTTGCATAACTATTATTATTTGATTTACAAAGATAGCCCTTTATTATTATTTCTTTACGTCAGTATCTGACATTTAACGAATCTTCTCGTAAAATCACACAGACTTACTCTACTTACTTTCATAAAAAAAGAGGCCTGCAAATGAGGCCTCTTTTTAAAATTTATCATAATAATCGACTAGTAATGCTTCTTAATTACTTTTTCAGTAACCTTAGATGTACCATTGTTCATAATTACAAAGTACATTGCAGAACTTAGTCCACGAAGATTAATTTCTTTACGATTGATTCCTAATTCAGGAGTGATTGTTTCTTGCATCAATACTCGACCCAATACATCTGTCAATCTAAAATCAATAGGTGTACGATCAGAAGTTTCAAAAGAAACTGTCAACTCATCTTTAGTTGGATTAGGAAATACTTCTGTGATTCCAAAAGTACCTTTAAGACATTCTACATTTCTCAATGAAGAATATTCGTACGTACCGTCAAGATCTACAATTTTCAATCGGTAGTAAGCAGAAGAAATCGCTCGTTCATCCATAAAAGTATAAGTTGTTTGGTCAAATCCACCAACAGCTTCTACCTTACCTAATGAAATAAATCCATTTAATGGTCGGAAAGATCGTTCGATTTCAATGTAATCTACATCTACTTCTGTTGCAGTAATCCAAGTCAATTTCACATTTCCTGATCCACTACAAGTAGTTTCAAAAGAAAGGAGTTCTAATGGAAGTGGACAGTTAGCCACAGTTACGTCTGCCATGGTTACATCAATATCAGCGCTTGCTGGGCTTGCCCATGTAGATCCAACAGTGATTGCTGCTGCAACACCTGCATCTCCAGCAGGAGAACAGTGGTTGATTGCATATACTTCACAATCAGGAAAACCTGCTCCAGGGATACCTGGTAGTGTTAATGTAGCTGTTGGGTCTGTAGTGGTAGACTCTACTACTAAACCATCACATACTAAAACATAGGTTTGAGTATTGGTAGTTTCATATCCTGGCACTGAAGTTACAGTAACTGCTGTTCCTTCACAAACAGAAAGTACAGAAGGAGGGCACACCGTAAATGCGGAAGGTCCAGCAACATCTGCATCTACATTTGCTCCTGCAGCCATAATTTCAGCTAGAGTGGTTAATGGTGTTCCTACAATATCTGTAGTTCCATCATCCGTACAATCGTTTACAGCATAAACAGAATATGCTCCATAAGCAACTCCAGGGAAATCACAATTTCCAGAAGCATCCGTCGCTACTACGGCTCCTGTGGCATCATCTACCAAATAACAAATTTGGACTGTAGTTACCGCATTGAATGCCGTGTTATTAAATAAGGCGTCATCGCCAGGTTCATAGGTACACTGTGCAAAAGAATAATTTACTGCTAGACAACAAATCAGCATTAAACTAACCCCTAAGCTACAGAGTCGAAAACCTTTTTCTATATATGTTTTCATATTTTCTCTTTTAATTGGTTAAAAATATAAATGAAACATTCGCTTCATTTATAAGGGATTAATTAATACTATTCTGGAGCAATTGTTCCAGCATTAGGTGTACAAGCAGGTGCGGTACAGTTGTAAGCTTGTGTAATATCTAAAGTACAATCTGCAGGACCAGGAACTAACTCTGTAAATACAAAATCTACTGTAGAGATCTCTGTAGTTACGGCATCCCATTCGCCTGGGTTGGCTAAAGCTCCACCTGGGGAATAAGTAGAAACTACTGTTGCTCCTCCACATGGTTGACTTGGGCCAGAAAAACTATTTGGATATACATAAGCTTCAATCACACTATTCTCATCAAAAGTAACACCCGCAGCCTGTACATCTGCAAAAGTAACCGTTATATTATAACCGCCAACAGATGCCGTTCCATTTGGTGCACTTGGGTTTGGCACGGTAATCGTTCCTAAATCAGCATTAACTTGTTCATCTGCTATTAAAGTACCATCGACATAAATGGTTACCCAAAAAGTATTTGCTGTCACAACCTCTTGACATACATTACCAGCATCCGTAGTATTTGCTCTATTAGGCTCTGGATAATCAAATCCTGAAACTACCACATCAAATGATCCAGAAACTGCAACCCCACCTTCTCCAGCAGGACCTGTAGTTAAGTAAGCAGCATTTAATGTACCACCAAAAGGACTATCTGAACCTACTGCGGAAGTAGTTGGTGCAGGAGTAACAAAAGAAAAAGGAACCGCTGGGCCTCCAACGGCACAACAATCAGGACCACCAGAAATACCATTATATGTTACTGTAAATGTTTCACTTCCTGATTGACCTGAAGTATATGTAGTCGTTGCAGGATCAGGGCTAATTGTGAATACAGAGCCAATATTAGCTGCAATACAATCATTTTGCGGTGTAACTACCCATGCACAACCTGAAGCATCTGGCACAATAGTTACTACATCAGTAGCCGCAGTTGGAACTGAAGGATATACTGTTACCGTGTGATTCCCACTTGCTAAACTTGCTCCTGTGTCATCACAAGTTAAGCTATAAGTAATGTTCTCACTGGTTGTTGAACAAAAATTTGCGTTAGCAAAAGTCATTGGTTGGAAAACTGGAGCACATCCTGTTAAAGGAATTACAGAAACTCCAGCAGAAGTTGTAATTGTAGCTGTTACTCCTGAAACTTCTTGTGGTGTAGCGAAACCTATGTTTCCTGAGGTACCAAAGTTCCCATCAACTAATGTAATTTGATTTCCTAAATAATCTGTAATTTGAATTTGTCCACCTCCAGAAAAACCATCACCATAGGTATCATGATATTCTAAATTGTATGAAGTTCCTACAGTACCTACTGGATCTGGCCCAACAGTAACGCCAAAGTCAAAACTATTTCCCCCTGTACTACCTCCTCCGAAAGTACCATAAGAGGCAACAACGAGACCTGTAGTAAGATTGGTGATTTGCCAAGAAATTTCATTTCCAAAAGATCCTGAGTTTCCTACTACATTCCATGTAACTTGAGAAGGACAAGCGGTATTAGGAATTTCAAAATAATACTCCACGCCAGCACAAGCCTCGTTGGAACTAGATACAGCCCCATAGGTAGGACACTGTGCATTTACATTAATAGCCAAGGCCATAAGAACAACCAAGGAAAATATTTGTGTTAATACTTTTTTCATTTTAATTAATTTAAGTTGGGTTAAACGATTAGTTCCAATCAGATAAGAATTTGTTAATTTCTTTTCGGGTTGCATTTGGATTCTGTTGCTTAAACTTTGCTTTTGCATCTAAATAAGCAGGTGTTCCAATTTTTGTGCTTTTTCGGTTTTCCGTAGTTGGTGTTAAACGATACTCTGGCGTAGGAACTACATTTTTTTGAACTTCTTGAGTTGGGCTAACAACTTCTTTTGTTAATGTTTTAGAAGTTTCTTTAGACTGTGCTTGTAAATTACTTGCAAAAGCAACAAAACAGAACACAGTAAACAGAAGTGTAATTTTCTTCATAATAAATAAACTTTACTGGGTTAAAAAATTAGATTTTGATTAAATAGTTGTGATCCTAAACATTATTAGCGTCACGTGAATAGTAAAATTAACACAAATTTGACATTTACCAAATAATTTTTCATTTTTTATCGTCACAAAAGGAAATAGCTTATCCTTTTTTTATAAAAAAACCAAAAAACGATCAATCGTGACGTTCATTTTTGACAAAAAAATAATAAAACTTAAAGAACGACAGGCCATACACGTCAACAAACACGCACACGCACACAACATAAACAACTGATTATCAATCATGTTTTAAATTAAAAAATAAAACACCTTTTTGTCTAAAATGCTTGACCACAAAAAAATAAACATTGTTTTTTTAAACATCAAAACAAAAAATATGTAATATTTATGTCTGCACAATGTTTTTTTTGTGTCAAAAACAGCGATTTAAAATAAAAAAACGAAATAATATCGAATAAAAAATGTCACAGATTTGGGTGCAACCATTCAAATATAGTATTTATCAAATGTTTTAATACATCGTATTCAGTGAAGTATAAAATTTATAATTATCCAATCAACTTTTATTGGCAAAATTTACATTTTAAAACAAAAAAAAATATCATAATATTTCTTCTTCCAAAGATCATATTGAAGAAATGTGCATATCCCAAATTTAACATGATGTAAAATCAAGGATTTTAATTCTTTTTTAAAGCGATTTATTCAATATCAAGCTGGTTTTAAGATACCTTCCTTATATTTACGACACTTTTTATCACCAATTAAATGATGTTACAATGAAATTAATTATTCCTATGGCAGGAAGAGGTTCACGTCTTAGACCACACACATTAACTGTTCCCAAACCATTAGTACCTGTGGCAGGCAAACCGATTGTCCAACGATTAGCTGAAGATTTAGCGGCATCCTTTGAGGAGCCTGTGGAGGAAATTGCCTTTATTATTGGTGACTTTGGTGATCAAGTAGAAAAAGACTTAAAAGAAGTAGCTGCAAGTTTAGGTGCTAAAGGTAGTGTATATTACCAAAACCAACCACTAGGTACGGCGCATGCCATCTTATGTGCTAAAGAAAGTTTATCTGGACCTTGTATCGTAGCCTTTGCAGATACCCTATTTAAATCAAATTTCCAATTAGATACCAATAAAGATGGTATTATTTGGGTAAAACAAGTTCCAGACCCGTCGGCTTATGGCGTTATACAAACGCATGAAGAAGGACATATTACCAATTTCGTAGAAAAACCAACAGAGTTTATTTCTGACCTTGCCATTGTAGGTATATATTATATCAAGGATGGAGATAACCTGCGTAACGAACTCCAATACCTTATTGACAATGATATTAAAGAAAAAGGAGAATATCAATTAACAAATGCTTTAGAGAATATGCGGGCTAAAGGATTGAAATTTTATCCTGGAGAAATTGCAGAATGGTTAGATTGTGGCAACAAAAATGCGGTTGTTTATAGTAACCAACGCGTTTTAGAATTTAATAAGGGCATGAATCTTGTACATGAGTCTGTAAAGATTGTTAACTCTACAATTATTCAACCTTGTTTTATTGGAGCAAATGCAGTAATTGAAAACTCGGTGGTTGGACCTCATGTATCTATTGGTCATGACACTCATATTAAGCATGCAGTGATCAAAAACTCGGTAATACAAAACCAAACTAAGGTTGAAAATGTGGTCTTATGCAACTCTATGATTGGAAATCACGTTGAATATGATGGAAAACAATCTGAAATTAGTATTGGTGACTATACACAACTAGCATGAAAACATACCATATCTTAGGCATTGCCTTTTTATTTTTATCCACTTTTTCTTGGGCACAGCCTAAGCAATTAAGTGAACAAGAGATTAAAGCTCAAGAAATTTTTATTGAAGCCAATAAAGAAAAAATCTTAGGGAATTATGATGAAGCCTTAAAGCTTTATAAAGAAGTGCTGAACAAAAATAAAAAGAATCATGCCGCTATGTTTGAAATTGCTCAAATGGAAATGGGTGTAAAAAACGAAGAAAATGCCTTTAGCCAAATTGAAGCCGCACTCAAACTAGCACCAGATCAGGTATGGTATAATAAGTTTTATGTTTCCTTACTAGAAAAAAGAAGTCGCTATGATGAAGCTGCTAAAGTCTACGAACGACTCAGCGAACTCTATCCCAATGAAGAAGAATATTATTTCGAACAAGCTTATTTTTATGCGACTTCCAATCAACATCAAAAAGCGATTGATGCTTTTGACAAATTGGAAAATTTAGCTGGAGTCAATGAAGAAATTTCTATTCGTAAACATCGTTTATTTCTTAGCTTAAATCAACCAGAAAATGCGGCCAAAGAATTGGCTAAACTCAGTGAAGCAAATCCTAGAAATACGAAATACCGAATTATGCTAGCTGAGCTTTACGAACAGTTAGATCAAAAAGATCAGGCAAGTAAAGTATATAAGGAAGTTTTAGCTATTGACCCAGATAATATTCAAGCAAAAAAAGCAGCGGGTGGTAACTTTAAAAAATCTGGTAATCATTCTGAATATTTACAATCCTTGACTTCTTCTTTCCAAAATCCAGAAGTGAATATTGATATGAAAGTCAAGGAAATGATTGAGTACATTGAGATTGTTCACCAAACCAATGATGAAACGCTCAAAAAGCAAGCCACTCAACTTACTCAAATCGTCACTGAAGTGCATCCTAAAGAAGCCAAAGCTTACTCTTTACATGGAGATATGCTGTACAATACAGGCAATCCCAAAGAAGCTTTAGCACAATACAAAAAAGCCATTGGGCTAAAGAAAAACATTTATACGCTTTGGCAACAAAGTTTTATGATTATGGCCGAACTTCGGGCGCATGACGAATTGATTGATTTTTCTGAGCAAGCCATGGACTATTTCCCTAATCAACCTTCTGTATATTTTTTCAATGGTTTAGCCAATGGGCAAAAAAACAATCACAAAGAAGCCTTAAACATGTTTGACGAAGCCTTTTTGATGGCGGGTAAAAACAACATGCTTAAAGGAGATATTTTAGTTCAAAAAGCACAACAATATCATGGCCTGAAACAATATACCAATGCAGATAAATCATTAAACGACGCATTAGAAATCAATCCGAACAATCTACAAGCTCAAAATACATACGCTTATCTTTTAGCCCAACGAAATGAACAATTGGACAAAGCGGAAGAAATGGCGAAGAGCATCAACAATAAAGTGCCTAACCAGCCCGTTTATCAACATACGATGGCTTTGGTATTGTATAAAAAGAAAGCCTATAAAGACGCCAAAAAATGGATGGAAAAATCTATTGCCTCTGGAGGAAACAATAGTCCTGAAATTTTAGAACATTTTGGCGATGTCCTTTATAAATTAAATGAAGTAGATCAAGCCGTTAGCAAATGGCAAGAAGCTTTGGATAAAGGAGGTGATTTGAATACATTACAAAAAAAGATTACCTCGCGTAAATTAGTAGAATAAGCAGTCTTCCTCTTAATTGAAATTGCTTTAAAAAAAAGTGAATGCTCCACCCTGCAAATGCTCGATTTTTTGGTTTTGTCTTTTTAATCATTGGATTAGGGCTTAGTGCCTGTAAAACCACCCGCATCGATGGTGGACAACCAAAGAAAAAATCACTCAAATTTTTAATCGGTCAACTAGAAAAACAACAACGATCTGCGGAGTGGTTTAATGGAAAAGCTAAATTAAAATTTACTGAAAAAGGAAAAACACAATCTGCGAATGCCATCATTCGGATGAAAAAAGACAGCATTATTTGGGTCTCCATTTCCAAAGTAGGTTATGAGGCTGCACGAATGCTCATCACGCCAGATTCCGTACATCTTTTGATTCGACCAGATAAAGAATACTACCCAAGAAGTTTTGATTATTTTACACGCGAATTTAATATTGACACCGATTTTAAAACCTTACAAAATTTGATCTTAGGCAATGTACCTTACCTTGATCGAAATAAATTAAAAGCGAAGTCAAACGATCAATTTCATGTATTGGAAGGAAAAGATAATGGGCTCTATTTTGAATATTACCTAGAAGCCTCCCAGTTTCTATTGACACGAATTTTAGCCAATGATGGAAAGCAAGGTCGAAACTTACAAGTTGACCTTTCCAATTATAAAGCAATTAAAAACTTTGCTGACTTTGCCCATGATTTAAACCTCACTTTTTCATTAAATGGAACCCAAGATGTCAGTGTCTTTTTAGGCTTTTCCAAAATAGAAATTGATATTCCAAAGAAAACACCATTCTCCGTTTCCTCGCGGTATAAAAGAATGTAAGCCAACATTCATAAACATAGTCTCCGTTAAAGCACTAATTTTATCTCTTTTTTCTTTGAATTCCATCAGATTATCTATAATTTGCTTGATTGGGACAAACATCTATTTTACATGTTTAAAAGCTTTACCTCAAAAATTATTTACTTCGTACTATTTTCCATAATGGTACCCTTGACTTTCTATGCCCAAAAAGAAGCATTAGAACGGAAACGAAATCAACTCAACCAAGCCATAAAACTTACTAAAGAAACCATTGATGTTACTAAAAAGAATAAAGCTTTTGCCCAAGAAGAGTTCTTAGCGTTAAAAGAACAAGTGGCCGTTAGAAATGAGTTAGTAGAAACCATACAAGCAGAAATTGATCAGATTGATAATAGTATTGATCGCAACAAAGATATTATTGCTGCTTTGGAAAAAGATCTGGAGCATGTAAAAGAAGATTATGGTCGAATGCTTCGAGAAGCTTATCGATTTCGAATGACGCAAAATAGAACCTTCTATTTGCTTTCTTCTAGTAATTTCCGACAAGCTTTACTCCGATGGCGATATATGAAACGCTATGATCAATATCGAAAAAATCAAGCGTCAATGATTGCCAACACACAATCTTCTCTTGAAGGAAAACTGAAAAAATTTCAATCGCGAAGATTGGAAAAAATTTCGCTAAAAGAAGAAGAAGCCAAACAACGGACGCAGTTAAAAAATGATCTTAAAAAGAAAGAGAAATTATTCAAATTACTCCAGTCCAAATCATTTAAATTGGATCGTAAATTGAATAAACAAAAAGAAGAGCGTGAAGCCCTTTTCGATCAAATAGAAAATTTTATTATTGCAGAAGTAAAAAATCAACGAAAAGAAGCGCGTGCACCTAAAACCCCAGAAAAGAAAACCGTAAAACCAACCAGCAGCTCTGACCGTGCCATTGGAGACGCTTTTCGAAAGTCAAAAGGTAAATTACCTTGGCCAGTTAAAACTGGAAATATTTCTGGACGCTATGGAGAACAATCACATCCTATCAATAAAAAATTAAAAATTCGAAATAATGGAATTGATATAAGAACCAACCAACAGGCAGAAGTACGCACGGTATTTGAAGGCGAAGTCGTTAGTGTTTTTTATGATACCGCGCTTAAATACGCCATCATGGTGAAACATGGCCCATACTATAGTGCTTATGCCAACATTAAAGAAACTTTCGTCCAAAAGGGCGATAAAGTAAAACAAAAACAAGCCTTGGGGATTGTGGAAACTAAAAATGGCAAAACCGAACTTCATTTCGAAATTTGGAGAGAACGACATTGCCAAAACCCCGCTTCTTGGATTTCAAAGTAAGTATGCTTTTTCAACTTACTTCAATTCTTAAAAGACCACATTGTGAACGAATGGAACCTCGGTGATGACCGAAAAAAAGGACTAAAGGTCCAAACGGAATACGCTATTCTTGTAGGCGTAATCTCTCAACACCAAAATGCAGAACAAGCCAATGATTTTTTAGATGAATTAGAATTCTTAGCCCTTACCGCAGGAGCAGTAACGGAAAGAAGATTCGTCCAAAAACTCGGACAACCAGACCGAAGAACTTTTGTAGGAAAAGGTAAACTCGAAGAAATTCGATTATATATTGAAGCCAACGAAAAAATCAATTTAGTTATTTTTGATGATGACCTTACGGGAAAACAAACCAACATCATCGAAGAAGAACTCAAATGTAAAATCTTAGATCGCTCAAGCCTCATCCTAGATATTTTTGCTAGTCGGGCACAAACCGCACAAGCAAAAACACAAGTCGAATTAGCCCAACTCCAATACTTACTTCCTAGGCTTCGAGGACTATGGACTCACTTGGAAAGACAACGTGGAGGTATCGGTATGCGTGGACCTGGAGAAACAGAAATTGAGACAGATCGTCGGATCATTCGAGACAAGATTAGCCTACTTAAAAAGAAGTTGGCAAAAATTGATCTGCAAAATTCTACTCGACGAAAAAATCGAGGACAAATGATTCGAGTAGCCTTGGTGGGTTATACCAATGTTGGAAAATCTACCCTCATGAATTACTTAAGTAAATCTGAAGTCTTTGCAGAAAACAAACTCTTTGCCACACTAGATACCACCGTTCGAAAAATCGTATTCGAAAGAATGCCTTTTCTACTTTCAGATACCGTAGGTTTTATTCGAAAATTACCTACTCACCTCATTGAAAGTTTTAAATCTACACTAGACGAAGTTAGGGAAAGTGATTTTTTAATTCATGTGATTGACATTGCACATCCTACTTATGCAGATCAAATTGAAGTGGTTCAAAAAACCTTAAAAGATTTAGGTGCAGAAGAAAAACCAGTACTCTATGTCTTCAATAAAATGGATTTATATCGTGAAGAGGCTTTTGATGATATGCTCGAACAAGAAACAAAATCAGAAATCGAAAATGAGCTCAAAGTCTCACTAGGCAAACAACTCGAAAATGATATGGTTTTTATTTCTGTTAAAGAAAAAGAGAATCTTGATATCTTAAGAGAAAGGTTACAAAAAAAGGTAAAAGAATTATACCTTGTGCGTTATCCCCACCAAACCAAGTTTTGGTAAATAAATTACCAAAGCCAAAAAAATCGTAATGAATAGTAAGTATAATAAATACGCGCATTTACTTGTCAATTATTGTGTAGATCTTAAACCTGGTGAACGACTGTTTGTTCGATCAACGACATTAGCCGAGCCCCTACTCAGAGAAATTTATAGAGAAGCCCTAAAGGTTGGAGCAAGTGCTGAAATCATGATGGACTTTAGAGAACAAAGCCGCATCTTTTTTCAAGAAGCCAATGATAGTCAACTCCAATATGTATCACCGATGCTTGATGAAGCGATGCGGTCTTTTGATGCCTACATCAATGTACGCGCACCTTTTAATCTAAGAGAAAACCAAGGCGTAGATATTGATAAAACCAAAATCAATAAGGCTGCTCAAAAAGAAATGTGGCAAAATTATTATAAACGAACAGCGACAAGAGATCTCAAAAGATCCCTTTGCCAATTTCCAACGCAGGCCAATGCACAAGAAGCGGGTATGTCTTTAGAAGAATATGAAAATTTTGTTTTCAAAGCTTGTTTTTTAGACTATGATAATCCAATTGAAAAATGGTTGGAGGTAAGAGAATATCAACAAAAGATTGTAGATGTGCTTAATAGTAAAGAGCAGATTCGTTATCGAAATGAACACTTTGATATTACGTTTTCTACCAAAGGAAGAACTTGGATCAACTCCGACGGACAAACCAATATGCCTTCGGGAGAAGTCTATACTTCCCCTGTAGAAGATTCGGTAAATGGAACGGTACATTTTTCTTTCCCAGGCATTCATGGAGGCTATGAAGTGGAAGGCGTTACCTTATGGGTTAAGGACGGACTCATCCATAAATGGGAAGCTAAAAGAGGAAAAGCATATCTTGATGAAGTCTTTAAAATTCCAGGTGCTACCCGTTTTGGTGAAGCCGCAATTGGTACCAATCGCAACATCCAACAGATGACCAAGAATATTCTTTTTGATGAAAAAATTGGAGGAACAGTTCACATGGCTATTGGGCAATCTTATATGCAAGCTGGAGGAAAAAATGAATCCGCAATTCATTGGGATTTAATTACAGATATGACGAATACGGAAGGCGAAATTTTTGCAGATGATGAGCGTATCTATCATAATGGTCAATTTTTATTTTTATAAAAACAAATGAAAACAGGTTTATTCTTCGGCTCTTTTAATCCTATTCATGTAGGGCATCTTTTGATTGCATCTTATATGGAACAACATACGGATTTAGATGAAATCTGGCTCATTGTTTCTCCTCAAAATCCATTTAAAAAAACAGCTGATTTAGCCCCAGAGTATCATCGTTTAAAGATGGTGGAGTTGGGTTTAAAACCTTCTCCACAAATTCTCGCTTCTGATGTAGAGTTTAATTTGCCCAAACCTTCTTATACTATAGATACGCTTCGTTTTTTAAAAGAAGAATATCCCCAAAGATCTTTTCAACTAATCATTGGTGGCGACAATCTAGTGAGCTTTCCTAAGTGGAAGTCTTATGAAGAAATTTTAGAAAATTTTGGCTTATTGGTTTATCTCCGCCCAGGTTATGAAAAAGGCGAATTAGCCGCACATCCTAATGTGCATTGTGTAGATGCTCCCATGTTAGATATTTCTGCTACTTATATCCGAAAACAATGCAAAGCGGGAAAATCGATTGCCTACTTAGTACCAGAGTCCGTTAGAAATTATATCTCAGAAAAAAACCTCTTTCAATAATAAACCTTGTTTTAAAATAACTTCGTTATTTCAAAACAAGGCCGATCAATAACTTGAATCTATCTATTGAATGGATCGTTTTATTTCGCTTTATAAAATGGCATTTTCACCACTTGCGCTTTGATTCGTTTTCCTCGAATATCTAAATATATTTCACTCCCCGACTTGTGATGACCCATTTTTACATAGCCCATACCAATGGCTTTTTTGACAGAAGGACCTTGCGTTCCAGAAGTTACTTCACCTATTTCTTTTCCTTCTTCATCTAAAATTTTATATCCTTTTCTAGGAATTCCTCGATCAATCATTTCAAAGCCGACTAACTTTTTGCGAATGCCTGTCAGTTTTTGTGCATTAAAAATTTCACAACTATGGAAGTTTCCTTTTTGCAATTTGGTTATCCAACTTAAACCCGCTTCGATAGGCGAAGTGGTATCATCAATATCATTTCCATATAAACAAAAACCCATTTCCAATCGCAAGGTATCTCTTGCTCCTAAACCAATGGGTTTAATACCATGTGGTTCACCCGCAGCCATAATCGCATTCCAAATTTCAGCGGCATGTTCAGATGGTGCATACACTTCAAAACCACCAGAACCTGTATATCCTGTGGCAGAAACGATTACTTTGTCAAAACCAGCAAATTTTCCTTTTTCAAAGGTATAATATTTCATGTTCTCTAAATCCATCTCTGTTAAAGATGCTAGTGCTGCAGTTGCTTTAGGCCCTTGAATAGCTAAAAGCGCTGTTTCATCTGAAATATTATAAAGTTGGGCATCAAATTGATTGTGGTCGTTGATCCAATTCCAATCCTTTTCCATGTTTGAAGCATTGACGACCAACATATAAGCTTGTTCGCCTGCCGCACATTGATCTTCTGGTAAGCGATAAACTAAAAGATCGTCTACAATTCCTCCATTTTTATTAGGAAGACAAGAATACTGTGCATCTCCAATATCTAATTTAGAAACATCATTAGAAGTAACCAATTGAATTAAATCTAATGCTTCTTTACCACGAACAATAAATTCGCCCATATGAGAAACATCAAACATCCCTACCCCTTCTCTCACGGTTTGGTGTTCTTCTTTAATTCCTGCATAAGATACAGGCATATAATAACCTGCAAATTCTACCATTTTTGCGCCTAAGGCTTCATGAATTGCGGATAAAGGTGTCTTTTTCATCTTTTCGATTTTTTCTACTTCAAAAATTGGTATTGCAAAAGTAAAGATAAAGTTTGCAAGGAAAAACAAATCTATCTTTTATCTTTAAAGAATGTAAAGATTTCAATCTTTGTCCTTATTATAAAAATTAGAATGGGTTAAGTAATTCCTGAATTGGACTTCCTTAAAACCAGATTCTACGATAAAATTAAATATGAAATTTTCAAAAGGTATATCATTGGGTAAACTTGCTCAATTAATCGATGCTAAAGTTATTGGTGATGCAGATGCTATGGTTTATGGAATTAATGAAATTCATAAAGTAGAGTCGGGAGATATTACATTTTGTGATGTAGAAAAATATTTTAAAAAGTCTTTTAAGTCGGCAGCTTCTTTTGTTATTGTCAACAAAGAAGTAGAAGCGCCTGTGGGGAAATCGCTTTTGTATTGTGCCGATCCTTTTCTTTCGTATAATAAAATAGTAAGACACTTTTATCATCCTATTCCTTTGTCTGCACAAATCAGTGAAACAGCCAACATTCATCCTTCTGCCATCATTGAACCCAATGTAATCATCGGTCATCGAGTAAAGATTGGAGCTTATACACATATTCGCGCCAATGTAGTTATTCATGATATGACAAGCATTGGGTCGCATGTAATTATTCAATCAGGCACCGTTATTGGCACTGATGCCTTCTATTATAAACGACGATCAGATGGTTATGACAAGATGTATAGTTGTGGTCGTGTACTTATCGAAGATCGAGTAGAAATTGGTGCTTCTTGTACTATTGATCGAGGCGTTTCTGGGGATACGATTATTGGCGCGGGTACGAAGATTGATAATCATGTACATATTGCACATGGCGTGGTGGTTGGGAAGGATTGTTTATTTGCCGCCCAAGTGGGGGTTGCAGGTAAGACGATTATAGGTGATCGTGTAAAATTGTGGGGACAAGTTGGCATTGCGACCAATTTAATTTTAGGTGATGATGTCGAAGTCTATGCCCAATCTGGTGTTTCACATAATTTACCATCTGGCAAAGCTTATTTTGGTTCTCCTGCCATTGAAGCTAAAGAGTGGTTTAGTGATTATCGAGCGATTAAACGCGCGCCAAGAGAAATTAAAGATTTAAAAGATAGGTTGGAGTAATTTTTTATTCTAAATCAAAAAGTGTGGCTTGTTCTTCTTCTGGCAATAATCGAAAAGATCGACGATGATGAACGGTTACGCCATAAGTTCGAATGGCTTCTCGATGTGCTTTTGTAGGGTAGCCTTTATTACTATCCCAATGAAAAATTGGATATTTTTCATGCAGTTTGGCCATAAAATCATCTCGGTAGGTTTTGGCTAAAACTGAAGCCGCCGCAATAGACAAAAACTTTGAATCGCCTTTCACGATACAATAATGCGGAATTTTTTCATAGGGTCTAAATCGATTCCCATCAATCAATAAAGCAGTAGGCTTTATTTGAAGTTGATCGACTGCACGATGCATAGATAAAAACGAAGCGTTTAAAATATTATGCGTATCTATCTCTTCTGGTGTCATACTTCCAACGGCCCAAGCAATGGCTTCTTCTTCGATTATGGGTCGTAAAATATTCCGTTGTTTTTCCGACAATAATTTGGAGTCATTTAAAAAGGGATGTGAAAAATTTTCTGGCAAAATAACTGCCGCAGCAAATACAGGCCCAGCCAAACAACCTCGACCTGCTTCATCACAACCCGCTTCTTTTTCTCCTTTTTTGAAATAGGGTTTTAACATAAAATCATGTATTGTATAGAAGTTGTTTAAAGATGCCTAAAGATAAAAAAAGTCGACTCGAATTACAATTGGACAAAAAAATGAAACTCTTATGATGCAATGTTGATACCATTTTCCTTTGGTTCTACGTTTTAGCATTGTTTTTGTATCTTTTGGTATGTAAGTAATTTACGAGATTGAATTACTTAAGCGTACAAAATAAAATGATTATGATGTTATTACGTAGTTTTCTCATTGGTTTTTTCTTGTTGTGCATAGGATTTCTTCAAGCGCAAGAGATCGACTATTATTATTATAAATCTGCGCTGAAAGCTAAGAGTCAACGAAATTACGTATTGGCAGTATCCGATTTCAATAGTTTTATTCGAAGATATCCCGAGCATGAGAAAGCCTATTATTTTAGGGGTTATTGTCATTTGTATTTGGGCAATTACGAATCAGCTTTAGAAGATTTTGAAATGCTCATTGATTTGAACCCTAAAGATGTAGACGCTTATTATTCTGCGGGAAAAGTATGCTATGAAAGTAAACAATACGAAGAAGCTACGAAATATTTTTCTAAAGCTTTAGAATTAAATACACGACATATTCAATCTTATAATGATCGAGGAATGGCTTTATGCTTCCAAAATAAATTTTATGATGCCTTGGAAGATTTTTACACGGCGGTTTCTATTGATTCTACTTTTGCAATGGCTTATGTCAATGCTGGAGCCGCCAGATATTTCAGTCAAGATATAGAAAACCCTGTAGAAAAAGATTTGATCATTGCTAAAGAATGGTTTACCAAAGCCATAAAGGTAGACCCTCGAATTTTTATTGCTCATTATAACCGAGCTGCTGTCAATTTTTTCCTAGGTGAATTGGATTTATCCATCAAAGATCTCAATCAATCTTTACGTATTAATCCCTTACATGCCAAGTCGTATTTGTACATGGGGGTAGTTTATAATGAAAAAGGAAATACAGGAAGGGCATTATCTGAATTTAAAAAAGCGATCCGTTTAGACTCCACATTAAGTTATCCTTATGAAGAAATGGCGCATATTTATCTTGCTCAAGGAAATACAGAAGAAGCCATTAGTCATTATAAAAAAGCGGCAGAAGCCAATCAAGAAGGAGGCGAAATGTATAAAGGCTTAATGGATTTTCAAATTGCAAAAGTACATGCGGTACAGGGAAATACTCAAGCCATGTATGGAGCACTTAAAGAAGCTAAAAAGTTAAAAGTATTTTCTTACCGAAAGGTATATGAAGAGTTATTGTCGGCGAAAGAATTTAAAAAATTCAAGCCCGAAAAGAATTTTCAATCTTTGATAAAATCTTTAGCCAAAGTCAAAAAGACGAATAAATTCCTTAATCCTGCGATGCGTTGGTTTAGAATGCGAGGAACATAAACAACTACAAATCAGCAAAATAAAACCCCATAACGTAAAAATACGCTATAAAATGTAAAAATAAGTTGCATAGCTTGTTTTTTCGCCATATCTTTGAAGTATCCTGATTTATTCCCCACTTACTCTTCGTATTTTTCTACGTTCATTCTTAGAAAAGATACCAACCTAATTAGTAAAAGAAGTATTAAGTATTTCTTTCATTAATTATAAATAATACTTATGAAAAGATTGACTAAAGTAGAAGAACAAATCATGCAAGTGATTTGGAAATCTGAACGTTGTTTGGTCCGTGACATTATTGATTCTTTAGGTGATCCTAAAACTCCACATAGTACGATTTCTTCTGTTGTCCGTATTTTGGAAAAGAAAGGATATGTTGGTCATAAAGCTTATGGTCGTACCTATGAGTATTTTCCACTTATAGCTAAAGAAGATTATTTCAAGCAGACCATAAAAGGTTTAGTCAAAGATTATTTTGGGGGATCTGTTCAACGATTAGTTTCTTTTCTAGCGAAAGAAAATGAATTGGACATGAGCGAGTTATCTGAAATAATTCAGGAAATAGATAAAATCGAAAAGGAAGAACAAGATGATTAATTTGTTTTATTTATTGGAAGTTTCGATGTGTTGGTTATTGTTTTATGCATTATATCAACTCTTTTTTAAAAAAGAAACCTTTTTTGAGTTGAATCGCTTCTATCTTATTGGAGCCGTTTTAGGAGGTTTAATTTTGCCTACGATTGAATTTTGGCCTACAGAACTGGTACCTTCTGGTAGCAGTATTACAAGCATTTATTTACAAGAAATTACAATTAGTTTAGAACATACCGCAGCCCAATCTATATTTACAAATTGGGCATGGAAAGACATTTTATTTATTATTTACATGAGTGGCCTTATATTTTTTAGCCTTCGTTTTTTAGCGGGTTGTCTAGGAATATTTTGGTTATTGGTACATAGCACAAGGGAAAAAATTGAACATTATTATTTAATAAAAACAGACAAGCAGCACGCGCCATTTTCTTTTTTCGGTTATCTGTTTGTAAGTAAACAAGACATCAAGGGCAAGGAGGGAATAAGTCAGGTCTATACCCATGAAAAAGCCCATATTGATGGTTGGCATAGCATAGATGTATTACTTTTAGAAGTGTTGAGTATTGTATTTTGGTTTCATCCTATGATTTATTTATTTCGAAAAGATCTGAGGGATGTTCATGAATATTTGGCAGACGCTGAAGTACTCAAAACGACCTCTAAAGTTTTTTACAGTCATTTGCTATTAGAACAATCTTTGCCGGGGTTTCGATTGGGGAATAATTTCAATCATTCACAATTAAAAAAACGGTTAAAAATGATGACTAAATTAAAATCACCAAGACAAGCGATGAGTAAATATTTACTTATTGTTCCTGCGCTAATTTGCGCTACGATCTTTTTCTCTTGTCAAGAAAAAGAAGCCCAAGTAGAACCGACTTCATCTTTAGAAAAAAAGATGCAAAAAAAATCAAACAAGGCCAATTCAAAATTAGTACAAAACGAACAATCTGATTCTACTCCATTAACAGAAAATCAAAAGGATGCGAAGAAAAAATGGGCCGATGGATTAACCTCAAAATTAACAGAAAAGAATCAACCTAATGTTGACTACTTCAACATAGTAGACGAAATGCCTATGTTTCCTGGTTGTGAAGGAATTAGCGACTATAAAGATCGAAAGAATTGCGCAGAAAAGAAGATGCTAGAATATATCTATACCAATATTAAATATCCAGAAAGTGCTCGAACAAAAGGGAAATCTGGAATGGTAGTAATTTCCTTTGTCGTCAACAAAACAGGGACATTAACCAAATTCAAATTAGAACGCGACCCAGGTTATATGATGGGAGAAGAATCGCTTCGAGTAATGCAATCCATGCCTCTTTGGAACCCAGGAAAGCAAAATGGAGAAGCAGTCAATGTAAAATTTACATTACCTGTTCGGTTTAGATTAGCTGATGATTAAATCATTATAAAATATGTGTGCGTAGGAGGAAAAGACCTTCTAACGAGGACAGTGCTTTGCACTGTCCTTTTTTGTTATAATTCTTGCAAAATACCTTCTGCTTTTTTCTTGTAGAAACCATTATAAGCAATAATTTCCTTTAATGTAATCTTAGCATTAGCATGATCAGACAGACTTAGATAGCAAAGGGACTTATACCAATAGGCGTCTTGAAAATACATGGCTTCTTCATTGGCCAATAAACGATTAAATAATTTTAACCCCTCTTCTGCCCTTCCTGCTTTTAAATCGCAAATTCCTGCAAAAAACAAAGCGGTTTCTTCTTTAGGATTTTTTTCCAAAACAAAAAGAAAATTAACCAAAGCCATTTCATATTTTTCTGCTTGATACCACTCTAAGGCTTCTTGTAATAAAGTATCTGTTAACGGATCACTTCCTCCACGTACGGTAGGATCAATATACTCCATAGGAGTAAAATGTTCAGCAAATACCGTTTGTGTATCTACTTTATTACTTTCTTTTTGGAAAAAGAACATCATCATCACAAGGCAGGCGGCAGCGGCAAATGGGCCCCACATTGAAACGATGGTTTTTTCTTTTGGCGAATCTTTATTGATTTCTTTGGCATTTAAAGGTGACTCCATTGCTTGAAAGCCTTCTATTGCTTCTGCACAAAAGGGACAATCTAACAGATGATTTTCTACCTCCCATGCTTTTGCTTTAGGTAAAGAATTCCCTAAATAATCCTTTAATTCCTCTTCATTAAGACAGGGTCTTTCATTTAAAAAATCAGTCATTCTTCCTGTGTTTTTAAATATTGAATCATGGCAGATTTTAAATTGCGCTTCCCATTTTGCAATAAGCTTTTTACTTTTTTCAATGAACAATCCATTTGTACACTGATTGCTTGATAGCTTTTTTTCTCATAAAAAAACAGACGAATCGCTTCCTTTTGTAGATCATTTAAATTGTCTAACTCATTATTCACTTGATCCCACAAAGCTTCCTTAGTATAAAGACGCGAAAGACGATCTGTTTCCATAAAAAAAGAAGAAAAATGTTCGAGTTCTGATTCAGAATACAAGAAAATCTTTTGTTTTTTCTCTTTACGAAATTGACTAATACAATGATTTCTAGATAAGGTATAAAGCCAAGCTTTAAAATTTTGAATGGGCCCTTTAGGTATAGTCAACAACACCTTTTCAAAGATTTCCATTTGGGCTTCTTTCGCTTGATCTTCAGATTTAAATTGCTTTAGACAAAGGCCATAAACCAAATGCCCATACCGCAAATATATTTCATTGAAAATAGCTTCCTCTTGGTTTTGACGATAAGCATCTACCAGCGCTTGATCACTGTATGAAGACCAAGAATTCAAGGGTTAAATATTTAGACTAGAAAAAATAACTTCGAAGCGCTGCATGAGTGGTCGTTTATCTTCTTCTGGACCATAAAGGAAGCCATCTAAAAATATAACTCGCTGATTATCTTTATCATAAACTAAATAACTAATAAATGAACCGCCCATAAAATCATTCTCCATTGCCCATATTCCACGTGCTTCTAAAGCGTATCTTCCATTGATATTTACTTCCTTATAAAAGATAGGAAGGTTTACATCATCAGAGATCATATATGCGCCTTCAGTACTAGAAGTGATATATTCTTTCCCCACCAAATCTCGAATCATCATCAAATTTTCTTTTGTGATTTGAGTGTTTTCTCCGTAGGGCAATGTTTTGATTAAAATATTACTACTTGTAGAACGCGTTTCTCTTCTCAACCAAACCGTACTGTTTAGCGAATCAACAATCGCTTCTTTAAAATCGAGGGGAACTTCAAGTTCAATATTAAAAAGCCTTTTTAGTTTAGCCACTGTTTTACGATTCAATCCGCCTTGGTATGTATTGGCCTTAATTTTTTCTAAATCTTTCTCTAAAATGCGTTGTTCAATTTGGCCGAAACGTTTTTTGATATTATCAATCAACTGTCCGTCATTCGGTGCAAAAAGGTAAGCCACATCTTGTCCTTCTGCCCAAACATCTTTTCGGAAGGCTAAATTATAATCTAATTCTTCTGTTGCCCTTCGGATTCCTTCTTCTCCCAATGCTTTGCCGATATATTTTGAAGTAGCATTAACTTTAGACACATTGCCTAAGAAAATAATGACTCTCCATTCTCTTTGTAATCTTCCAAATTGCTCGCCCGTTACGTGTTTAAGATCAAAATAGGATTCGGGTTGAGGTAATACGGGATATGGTTGGATAAAATAATCTCGGAATGCATCGCCAACAACACCTTCCCATAGTGCTTTCTCAGCAACAACTAATACGCCCCCTGCTTTACCTATGGCTTTAGGTTTTGGGCGATAATCTTCCATATTACATGAAGAAAAAGCAAGACTTAGTAAAAAGCACACACATAAACTTAGACGGACGGACACCTTTAGGTTTTTCATAACTCAATTTAATACTTGAAATAAAATGGATATACTCCTATTCTATGAAACTAAATGACTTCAAAGATAAACATTTGTTTGAAGCCTTTTAACCTAAAGATGTGTATAATGTCTTTTTTGGTGGTTTTAAACTTTCAATGCATGAAAATAATGTCTCAATTGGAGTATTTTTTGTATAAAAAAAGCCACTACTTTCGTAGTGGCTTAAACTATTAATCAAAATTGCGGTTATCTTCCATCATCTTCTTGCATTAAGATGAAGGTATCTTTAAATGTAAACCGGGTTTGATTTTACCATACTCGGCCAATTTATTTTCTTTTACAATATCTTGTACAGAAACTCCTGGATATTGACGTGCGACATCCCAGATAGTTTCTCCTGATTGCACTTCATATACAATCTTCTTATGTCCTTCGATGATTTGACTCAAAAAAGCTTTTTCGCCTACAGGTTTTTGCACTTTAGCTACTTCATCATCTCGAATGATCTCGCCAGTATAAAAAGGTACTTTGCTTGTAGGAATAATCAAATCCGTTCCTTGGGCATTGGCAGGAATAAATCCAGCCAAATATGAAGGATTTAGTAACGTTATAGTCGCTAAATCAGAATTACAACGATAAGCTACATCTGAAAGCTTTGTATGTTCATACACTTTCATTTTACTGGTCACCTGTAAATCTGTTTCTGGATATTCAGGGTTCAAGTTATGTGTTTCATAGTAATTCATAATATAAGTAACGGCAATAAATGCAGGTACATAATTTCGAGTTTCTCTTGGTAAATAGCGATAGACTTTCCAAAACTTTTTACTTCGAGCTCTACGAATTGCTTTATTTACACGTCCAGGTCCACAGTTATAAGCAGCAATAGCAAAGAGCCAATTATCGTAGCGTTTATTTAATTTTCCTAAATAACGCATAGCGGCATCTGTTGATTTTTCTGGGTCACAACGCTCATCTACATAATCGTTGATACTTAGTCCCATTTCTTTACCAGTGAATGGCATAAACTGCCATAATCCTCCAGCGCCAGATTTAGAGACTGCTGTAGGTTTCAGTGCAGATTCAATAATTGCTACATATTTAAGGTCAGGTGGCAAATTGTATTTTCGAAGATATTCATCAAACATAGGAAAATACATCTGCGTTCGGCCTAAAATTTTCTGTGTATGGTTTCGTTTACGAACCGTGTAGACTTCAATATTTCGTTTTACGTATTCATTGAATGTTAAATCAATTTCACTTGGAATACCATCAATTCTTTGTTTGTAGGTTTCATCTGAAAAAACAGGGATTCCATTGGAATGATATTCTATAGTTGTACTATTCGTTGAATTTTGTGGATAAACCATTGTTTGTCCGTACGTAGTTACATTGATTGGCATCGAAATTAATAGGATACCAAACATTAAGGGTAAAAATTGTGATTTCATTACATCACCATTTCGTGAAAAAATCACTGAGTAAATGACCTTTGGGGTATAAAGGTGAGCCAGTCACAAGACCTTCTCTCTCATTAGTCAGCGCGTGTTTTATATTGTTTATTTAAAACTTAATGCTCAAATGCTTCCATTTAAAAACTAAGTTTGAAAGTGCAAAATTAAATGCCTTTTGCATTAAATGCCACTTTTTTAGGTATAAGTTATCAACATTTTGCTTTCAAATGTTGGTAAATAAGGTAATTTGAGAAGGCCAACAAGGCACTTTCCTCAAATTTATTTGCCATAAATTGAACGCCAACCGGCAGCCCTTCCGGGTGATTTCCTAATGGCAAAGCGATTGCAGGAATTCCAACTAAGTTGGCCTGCACCGTATAAATATCTGCTAAGTACATGGCTACAGGATCATTGGGCTTTTCTCCCAATTCAAAAGCAACACTAGGACTTACAGGCATTAATATAAAGTCAAATTTTTCAAGTATTTCGAGGGTTTTATCGTGAATTAAACGTCTAGCTTTTTGCGCTTTAGTATAATATGCATCATAATAACCAGATCGGAGAACAAAAGTTCCCAACATAATTCTTCGTTTTACCTCTTCACTAAACCCTTTGGTTCGTGATTTTTTGACCATTTGGTCAAAACTTTGCACATCCTCACTTCTCTTACCAAATTTTATGCCATCATAGCGCGATAAATTGGAGGAAGCTTCTGCCGCAGTCAATACATAGTAGGATGGTATCAAAAAATCTAAATATTCAAAATCTACTGCCTCTACCTCATGTCCATCGCTTTTTAATCCTTCCATTAACTCTAAAGTCATTGTTTTTATTGCAGGATCTAAACCTTTATGTGTTAAAGCCGCATCTAAATAGGCTATTTTGACTTTTTTATCAAAATGCAACGCCTCTTTATAAGCTTCTACAGGCTCAAGACTTGCCGTTTGATCATATTCATCACTTCCTGCAATGACTTCTAAGGCTGAGGCAATATTTTCTACTTCTTTACCTAAAATACCAATTTGATCAAAGGAAGAAGCATAAGCCAACAAACCATGTCTAGAAATTCGACCATAAGTCGGTTTTAGTCCAATAACACCACAAAATGCAGCGGGTTGTCGTACAGAACCTCCTGTATCCGTTCCTAAAGAGATTAAACAGCTGTCTGTTTGTACAGCAACTGCGGAACCTCCCGAAGATCCTCCAGGCACTCGATTCGGATCAATAGGATTCAATACAGGTCCATAAACCGAATTTTCATTCGTTGATCCCATTCCAAATTGATCACAATTGACTCTTCCTATAATTAAGGCATCTTCTTTAAGAAGCCTGCTTACTGCGGTGCTGGAGTATAAAGAAGTAAACCCTTCTAGTATTTCAGCAGCTCCGCTCACCTGATGGTCTTTGTAGCAAATCACGTCTTTTATCGACACGACCATACCATATAGCTTTCCTAATTTTGTTGGATTTTCTTGAATTTTCAGGTCTAAAGCCTTTGCTTTTGCTAAAATTTCTTCTTCAAAAACTTCTACATAAGCATTGAGCTTAAGGTGTTTATGAATATTTTCAAGATAATTTTCCACTAAACCCACACAAGTAAGCTTTCCTGCTTGTAGGGCGGTTTGTATTTCAGTTAGTTTATGATATTTTTTGCTCAAAGTCACCTCGGTTGTTTTAAAGCGGCACAAATGTACAATAAAAAAAATCACTAAAGCAAATGGCTTCAAATGTGCTTCTTTTTTATAAAATGCAAAATGGATATGCCCCCATTAATAATTATTGAAAACGTGAATTAAACCATAAAATATTCTATTGCTCATGGATGAGTAGCAAAAGATAATTTTTTGTAAAAAAAATACCATGACATCCTTTTTTCAAAGATATCATGGTATTTTTCAACGTAAGAATGTTAAAATTCTATTTATTGTTAGATTCTAATTTCTTTTCTTCTTCGGTCATTCCTTCTCGCAGCTCTTTTTCTACAGTAGCACGAGCCGAGTTAAATTCTCGAATCCCTTTCCCTAGACCTCGCATTAGTTCTGGAATTTTACGACCTCCAAATAATAAAAGGACAACAAAGAGAATCACAATCAATTCTGTCCCTCCTGGTATAAAAGCTAAAAACAATGTATTCATGATAAATATATTTTATACAAAAGTACGATATTTTACACATTATATAAAGAACTTGTTCAAAAAGTATATTACAACCTATAGACAAATCATTGATAGCCAAATTCTTCAGCTTTTTTATCTTGTAGTTGTAACAAAGAAACTTCAAAGGAGCTCCGACTTGATCAACAAACCTATATCTTCAATTTACACTATTTTTAAATAACTTCTATGTATTCTAGGCGCTCTTAGTAGAATATTAACACATCTTAGTAGATTTTTCTACTCCCAAACACCAAAATAGAGTTTTAGAACATCTATTAGGGTATAAAGTCATTAATAGATTACTATCTTTTGTAAATTTTTAAAAAACAAAGCCTATGAAATTCAACATACCCCAACCTTGTCATGAAAATTGGGAGGAAATGACACCCGAAGCCCAAGGACGATTTTGTGGCGCTTGTAGTCAAATCGTTATTGATTTTTCAGAAATGACGGATGAAGAAGTATTGGCTATTTTTTTGAAGAAAAATAAAAAAGCCTGTGGTCGATTTAAACCGAGTCAGTTGGAGAATCCGCCGATGCCCCCAATTGAATCTTCTATATTTCATAATCCATTACGCGTTTTTGCTATTGCATTATTGATAAGTTTTCAATTGGTTCTTTTTGCTCCAGAAAAGGCCATGGCACAGGGAGAAGTTATTGTTCATCTAGATAAAGCAGAAAAAAAGCGAAATCACTTACGCGGTATGGTGAAAGATAGTCTTCAACAGCCCTTACCTTTTGCTAAAGTATCTATAGTTGGTTTCAATTTAGAAACCCATACAGACATTGATGGATATTTTGAAATACCATTTAAAAAGAAAAAGAATGTTTTAGTAGAAATTCAATATTTTGGTTATGAAGCCTTGATTGTTCCTTACCTTGCAGGTTATGAAGAAATTATGGCCTTAGAGATGAAAGTAGCGAGTCCACCTCCTGAGATTCGAATTGTAGGAATTATGGCTCCTCCCAATTATAATTATGATCAGAAAAAAAAGATAAAAAAGAAGGAAAAACATTAGACCATATTATACTTTTCGAATAGAAATGATTTAAAAGAAAAAACAATGCAGTTCCAAATACCTAAACCTTGTCATGAAAACTGGGATCAAATGACCGCTACTGAGAAAGGTCGCATTTGTGATCGATGTGCGTGTAATGTCTATGATTTCACCACCTCTAGTCATGAAGAATTAGAACAAGCATTTATAGATAATCATGGCCAAATCTGTGGAAAAGTAAATAATCAATTGTTAGCTAAGACTACAAGTAAGCCATCTCGTTTTTCTTTGTTTTTTTCGAAAAAAATAGCCGCTACCCTACTCACCTTTTTGAGTTTTTCATTTTTAAAAGATACTGCTTTATTTGCTCAACATAATGAAAAGGAGAATCCCCATAAAAAGGACTATTCCAAAAAGCATAATGATAATTTCATCATTGAATCAAGCCATGCGCCAACGGGTGATAGTATAACCATAAAAGGACTATTAGTAGAAAATACTGGAGAGCCCATTCTCTTTGCTAATATTCATGTAGAAGGAACTAACATAGGAACTACCACGGATTTTGATGGTCATTTTTCTCTAAACATACCACTCGCTGCCATTGGTACTACTTTTTCCCTTCAATTTTCTTATGTAGGATTGGAAACGTTGGAGGTTCGAGATTTAAAACCGTTTAATATGCAGGTTAGAGCTGAGATGAATGAAAATCCAGGTTGTACCATTGGAATTATTATACATGTCAAACCCAATGCCTTCGAGTTGCACAGAAGATCACCTTGGAATAAAACCACTATTTTATTGAATGAAGAGGAAGATTGGGATTATTAGATCAACTATACTTCGCGGATGATACTATTGATTTTAGCGGCACGATTAGCAGGAATCCATGAAGCTAGGCCTCCGATGCACATGACTGTCAAAAAGACAAGAATAAAATCTCGGAGTTTCATACTTATCGGATAAGCTTCTACCAAAAAAGAATCGCCTGTATTCATTTTGATAAATCCGAAATATTGTTGGAGTAAAATAAGGGTCACTGCAATAAAAAAGCCAATGAGCACCCCTAAAAAGGACATTAATATTCCTTCTGACAAGAATATATTTCGAACAATCTTAGGAGTCGCACCCATAGATTTCAGAATGGCAATATCTCGTTTTTTTTCAATCACCAACATCGACAAAGAACCGACCATATTAAAGGTAACTAAAAGCAGTCCAAGGCTAAGAATCACATAAGCAATCCATTTTTCAATATTCATAATTTTGAAAAAAGCTTCATCCTGTTGATATCGATTTTTCACCGAAAACGCATCTCCCAATATTCCTTGAATGGCTTTTTGTGTTTTATCTTTATCTATTGTTTCATCCAGTTTGAGTTCTAAAGCACTAACTTCTCCTTTATTATAAGAAAGGATTTCTCTAGCAAAATCTATGGAAGTAAACACATATACCCCATCAAAATCACTCTGTATAGCGTAGGTTCCTGCAGGTCGAAGCACTCTACGTTTTAGTGGACTTTGCATACCCATCGTCTTTTTCCTTTTGGGCATATAAACTTTTAATTGCGTAAACATATCACCCAAACGCAAGGCGAGTTTATTTTCCATTCCTAATCCAACGACGCCATATTCTACTTCATTATCTTGAAGAATAAAACGACCTCGGATTACGGTTGTATCAATAGATGTTACCGAAACGAATGTAGGATCTACGCCTTTTATACTACCAAAATCTGAATTTCCATCATAATCAAACATCGCATTTTCTTCCAGTGTTTGTGATAAATATTTCACTCCATCCAGTGCAATAATTTGATCTATTTTAGATTGATCAGGTACAAAGACTTTACCTTCATTGGCCACAATTTTTATATCGGGATTAAAGGCATTATAAAGCCCACTGATTAAATCACCAAATCCATTAAATACAGAAAGCACTAAAATTAAAAACGCACTACCTACCACGATTCCAGTAATCGAAATACCAGAAATTACATTAATGGCATTGGTCGATTTTTTGGAAAATAAATACCGGCGGGCAATTTTAAGCGGTAAGTTCATAGAGTCCGTTATCAATTAAGCTTTATTCTTCTTCTGAATGATCTTCAGTAGTTTCAATTTGATCAAAAAGCTCATTAAGCCTGTACATTTCGTCTAATGTTTCATCTACATAAAACTCTAAAACAGGTATACGGCGCACACGTTTGCGAATGCGAGCAGCTAAGCTTTGTCGCAATTTTTGTTTGTGATGACGTACTACTTCGAGCACCATGTCTTTCGCTGGCGTATTATAAATACTTAGATATATTCTAGCAATCCCTAAATCTGGGGTCAACTTTACTCCAGTTACCGTAACAAGGGCATCACCATACATATATGTTCCCTCCTTTTGAAAGACGGTGCTAATACTTCGTTGTATTGTGGAGGCTACTTGTAATTGTCGCTTCGATTCCATTTCCTCTTTTTTTTTGTAAAGATAAGCATTTAGTTTTTGCAATGAAGAAACACTTTCACTGTTTTCTACGTAATAATATTGAAGATATTTAAAAATTAAAGTCTAATTTTTAAAATTCCTTTATTACCTGTCTTCTCAAACATGTAATAAACACCTCATCCAATATTCATTTACTAACGATATAATTATATTATATATGTACCTTAGTATCTTAGACTAAGATAGCATTATAACAGGCTAAACAATAAATTAATTTCATCGCTTTATGGCTTTTTTAAAATGGATTATCACAGTATTACTTATTGCGTTGACTACCAATACAATGCAAGCTCAAGATTCGAAGCAACAAGTCTTCGAACTCAAAAACCTATTAGAAAAAGGAGCTTATGATGCGCTTTTAGAACGATCCATGGAATTATATGAGACCTATCAAAATCAAGCCACTTGTTATCCTTATATCTATTGGTTTGCAGGCGTCAGTCAATTTATTAAAGGAAATGACGAAAAAGGTTTAAAGATTTTTGATGACTATTTACTTGATGCGCATGCGGTATTATTAGGTCAATGTGTAGAAGATTTGCCGCCTGATTTAAAAACGGAGCGATCAGAGTTTTTTAAAACCAGTTATTTTGATGTTAAACTGTATATCTACGATTATTTAGCTGCTTATTATTTAAATAATTGTCAATTGATTCGAACCAATTATTATTTTAAAAAAATCCGAGACCTCGTTTTAAGTGATGAATTTCCTTATCCAGAAAATGATGCTCGAAATTCTTTTCTCCAATCTTTAGATTTTAGACAATCCATTATTGATGCGATTGCGGGTGAATTTAATGTAGAAAAAACATTCAATACTGTTTTGGGGATTGAGCAGAACTACAAAATTTTATTCCCCAAAAATCCAGACCTCAACGTATGGAAAGACAATTATACTTCGCTTAGTTTTTTTCAAGGCACTTTATATACAAAAAATGCAGAAATTTATCCTGCTCAATTTTCTATACTTAATCTCATCGCTCATCAATTAATTCAAAAACATTCCTTAAGCCAATTAAAAGCGGTTTTTAAAAATCCATTACCTTTTTTAGATTTTGATCTTAATAATAGAAATCAAATACTTCTACAAATAGGCGAAGATTCCTATCCTTTACACGTAAAAGGAGGAAGTCAAGAGGCACAAATATATCGTGCGGTTGATCTTATTCAAGCCTCTGGTCTTTTTACAAAAATCATGAATATTTCAGCTAATAATCCTCTTCCTGAAATGGAGTTAAATTGTCAATAATTGATATAGATTTATACCTTGATACATTTAATTTTTCTAAAAATAAAACAATGAATAAATATCCACTTTCATTATTATTTTTTCTATTACCATTTCATTTACTAGCCCAATCTACCGATTCTCTTCATACAAAAATCACTACGCTTTTTGAGCAATCTGAGCTTTCAGGCTTTACTGTTAGTATGGTCAATGCCAATCAGGTGCTTTTTTCAAGAGGCTATGGTTATGCGGATAAAGAAGCAAAAATATCATATCAAACGGATCATGTCCAAATTATAGCCTCTATTAGTAAAACATGGATTGGCCTAGCATTAATGCAATGTGTAGAACAGGGAAAATTGTCTTTGGATACAGACATCAATGAAATTTTATCTTTTGAAATAAAAAACCCCACGTTTCCTAATCAACCAATCACGATAAGACAATTAGCTACGCATACTTCTAGTATCATTTATCCAATTCCAGATCACCACAAAATCGTTTTTGAGGAAGATCCTAATTTTAAAAATTTTCGACTTAGGGAAAAAAAAGTAGTTCGTACGATTTTAAAAAACCCTAAAGTGGAAATGGGAGATTATTTAAAAAGCTATCTTTCTGAAAATGGTACGTATTATAACACTAAACATTTTAGCAGCTATGCTCCAGGAAAAAGATATCAATACTCCAATATGGCTTCTACCTTAGGAGCCCATATTGTAGAAATTGTAAGTGGAATGTCCTTTGATCATTTCTGTCAAAAAAATATTATTGAGCCATTAGGATTAAACAATGCGGCCTTTAATATTTCAAATCCGGACCACTCAAAAATCGCCAAACAGTATTTTGGGAAAAAGCAAAAAGCAATTCCGCTTTATTCACACAATTTTTATCCTACAGGTGGTTTACGTATTTCAAATGATGATCTCAATTTATTTTTAATCGATATCATTAATGGCTATCAAGGTAAAGGAAAGTTATTGTCAACTAATGGGTATGCTACAGTCCTCACTCCACAATTTCAAGAAGGACAATTGCCCCTAAACTTTCCTACAAGCGAGACGAATCATGGTCTTTTTTGGGTACATGATAATAACTTAATTGGACATACTGGCGGTGGACTTGGTGTATCTGCTTTTATGTTTTTTGATAAAGAGACTGGCATTGGAAAAATCTTTATCACCAATTGTGAACTAGAAACAAATAAAAAATTAATCCCTCCATTTATACAAATTTGGCGAGCTATGGATGAATACAGTAATTAGTTTAATCCCATCTTTACTTAAAATTATTTCTTCAAAAAAGAGAATCAAATAGAACTAACCTTTTATTTTTAAAATATTCAATACCTTTGGAAATTGGTTTTCATTTTTCACCTAAAATTGAACGCAATTTTTCAATATTTTGTTAGTTTTAGGTAAGCGTGTTTTTTAATACATGGCCGCGCAAAATCTAATATTGAACACCAATAATTATTAAGTCAAAACGAATTGTGCATGTCCGAAAATAGTTTGGATACTAAAATTGAATTTTTAAAAGGAATTGGCCCGCAAAGAGCGGAAGTTTTAAATAAAGAACTTGGGATTTTCACCTTTGGAGATCTTCTTATGTACTTTCCTTTTCGATATGTAGACAAGACACAATTTTATTCAATCAAAGATGCCAAACAAGCAGAATTCAATGTACAAATCAAAGGCATTTTAGGTCGACTTACGACTACTGGCGCAGGAAGAAAAAAACGACTCACTGCCACTTTCCGAGATCAATCAGGACTTATTGAATTGGTTTGGTTTAAAGGGATTACTTGGGTAAATAAAAAATTACAACCAGGTGCCGAATATGTAATTTACGGAAAGCCCACTCGCTTCAATGGAAAACTCAACATTGTCCATCCTGAAATTGAACCTGTTACGTTAGCGAATGCAGAAGAATCCGCTAGCCTAGAACCTGTTTATCCTACGGGAGGAAAACTCGAAGCGAAAGGCCTTGACAGTAAAGGATTCATGAAAAGTATTCGAATCCTTTTAAACAAATTGAAGACCGTTACCATTCCCGAAAATTTACCTGAATACTTTTTAGAACGATTAAATATTCCATCTCGAAAAAGAGCGCTCTACGACATTCACTTCCCTAAAAATAGCACCGATTTAAAACGAGCCATTAATCGTTTGAAATTTGAAGAATTATTCTTTTTGCAATTTCGTCTTTTACAAATTAGAAATAATCGGAAACATACTTTAAAAGGACAAACATTCGCTGAAATTGGTCCTTTGTTTAATCAATTTTTCAATGAAAAATTACCCTTTGAATTAACAGGTGCACAAAAGCGAGTCTTAAAAGAAATACGAAAAGATGTAGCTCAAGGAAAACACATGAATCGCTTATTACAAGGAGATGTAGGAAGTGGTAAAACAATTGTGGCCTTGATGACTATGCTCATTGCTTTAGACAATGATTTTCAAGCCGTGCTTATGGCACCTACTGAAATATTAGCCCAACAACATTATCAATCTTTGACCGAAATGGTGAGTGGTCTTGGTATTCAAATTGGCTTTCTTTCAGGTAGTGTAAAAGGTAAAAAACGCAAAGCAACTTTAGCCCTTTTAGAAGAAGGTGAACTTCATATCATGATTGGTACGCATGCCCTCATTGAAGATTGGGTAAAATTTAAAAACCTAGGTATTGCTATCATTGATGAACAACATCGATTTGGCGTAGCCCAACGTGCGAAGCTGTGGAAAAAAGGTTCGAATGGCGTTCCGCCTCATGTCTTGGTTATGACAGCCACGCCTATACCAAGAACCCTTGCTATGACACTATATGGAGACCTTGATGTTTCAGTTATTGATGAACTGCCTCCTGGCAGAAAGCCTGTCCAAACACTACACAAAACCGAGAACAACCGCATGCGGGTATTTGGATTTATGCGTGAGCAAATAAAATTAGGCCATCAAGTCTATGTAGTTTATCCTTTGATTGAAGAATCTGAATACGAACAATTAGAAGACCTCAATAATTTGATGGCTGGTCATGAAGCCATCAGTAAAGAATTTCCAATGCCCGATTATCAAATCAGCATTGTACATGGGCGTATGAAACCAGCCGACAAAGATTTTGAAATGCAACGATTTGTCAAAGGAGAAACACAAATTATGGTGGCTACTACTGTAATTGAAGTTGGAGTAAATGTGCCAAACGCTTCTATTATGGTAATCGAAAATACCGAACGTTTTGGACTTTCTCAACTACATCAATTACGAGGCCGAGTAGGTCGAGGAGCCGATCAATCTTATTGTATTTTAATGTCTAGTTTTAAACTAACCAAAGAAGGTCGTACACGGATAGAAACGATGTGTCAAACCAATAACGGATTTGAAATTGCAGATGCCGACATGAAGTTACGTGGACCAGGAAATATTGATGGTACTCAACAAAGTGGATTGCTCCAATTTAAAATTGCCGAACTTGCTAAAGATGGAAAAATTTTACAAACTGCAAGAGAAATTGCTTCTCGTATTTTAGACGATGATCCTAATTTAGAAAAACCAATTCATAAAAATCTAAAAACCTATATGCAAATTCAAGGAAATCGGTTTAGAGGATGGAGCATGATTAGTTAAGAGGTAAAAATATATTTTTGTATGGATAAAATGTAGGGGCGTATTGCAATACGCCCTTACATTTTTTTTGTAATTTGCCCCTACATTTTAAGCAATACGTTCCTACATTTTGTTTGCAACATGCCCTATTTCACCAACATAATCTTTCGAGTAACAAACCCCTTCCCTGCTTTGATTTTCATTAAATAAATACCATCAGGTAAAGCACGCATATCTAATAAAGTTTTATGATCTACAGATGATTCTAATTCTTTTGAAAAAACAATACGACCAGCCATATCAACCAAGTCAATAGTTACCTTTTCAGTTTGATCAAAAATCATTTCTACATTTAATTCTCCCTTTGTTGGATTTGGAAAAACATTTAATGTAGATAACGTTTGAATGTCATTATTCCCAACTAAAGTAATGGTTTCTGTCTCCATAGTTGTACATCCATTCGCATCCGTTATGATTACGGTATATGTTCCTTGAGGTACATTTGTTAAATCTTCGGTTGCTGCTCCATTCGACCAATTATAGGTGTAAGGTGCTACACCTCCAGAAACTGTAATATCAATCATTCCATCTCCTCCATTGACTTCTGGCACCACTGTTACATTGGCGACTTCTAATAAAGAAGGTTCTCCAACGACCACTGAGGAGATCAAACCTAAACAACCGACCCCATCGGTAATCGTTGCGGTATATGTTCCCGCAGGAATTCCTGTTAGATCTTCCGTCATGGCTCCATTTGACCATTGTACACTATAAGGAGGTGTGCCAGATGTTATGTCTACATTGATTGCCCCATTAGACTCTCCAAAGCAATTGGCCATGGTCGTTATGACATTAATTCCTTCAGGTGAATTACTACAATTATCTACTAAAACAAAAACTTCATCTGTAGCTGTACAGCCATTACTATCCGTAATTGTTACAGCATAAGTATTGGTCGTGTTGATCGTTATCATTTGTGTAGTTTCTCCTGTACTCCATAAATAATCAAATCCACTTCCTGCATCTAAAGTCGCAGAACAGGTACTACAAATCGATTGATCAGGACCCAAGTTCACGCTCGGATTTCCAACTACATTAATTGTTACAGAAGCTTCAGAGGTTTGTCCCCATTGATCCATGACACGAACTCGATAAGTGCCAGAAGTCGTCACCGAAAACGTTTGTCCTTGTCCTGTATTTACATTGTCATTCCAAAAATATTGACTAAACCCACTACCTGCATCCAAGAGTAAAACATCTCCCATACATAAGGTTTGTGGAGAAGGCCATGAAGGAGGAGTTGGTGCAGCATTATTCCAAGAATATACAATGTTTAAGATGGCTGCGCCATTCGGGTCTCCATCAAATGAATGAGCTTCTCTTGTGCCGTTTCCTGTAAAAATAAAACCCATCGAATTACCTGGCACCCAAGCCGCCATATCTACAATTTGTTGGACTAAATTATTAAGATTTGGAGTAGCTTGATCGGTACCATTAAGTTCGGCAGCATTCCAAGCTGGACTATTCCAAATCACCGAAGAAATAAGTCGAGGGCGATCTTCAATATCTTCTCCGTAAGTTGGAGGATTGACATCATTTTCTACTTGAATACTTACGGCTTGTGATCCTGAATCTGTACCAGAAGAAGTAAATTGAATATAGGCATTATCGACGGTAGATCCTCTAGGAATACCAATCCCATTAAATCGAATACCGACCACTTGGTCGCCATTTATAAATCCATCATTAACAAGTTCTAAATCAGAACTTGTATGTTGTACAATCCCCAAAGTGTTTTCTTCCGCATCATCCGTACTTTGACTTACTGGAATCCCAATGGTATTGCTTGCAGCGAGAACGGTAATCGATATTTTATCTGTTGCAGAAAAATCAAGATTATCTTTTACTTCTGCCAAAACTTGGTGAGTTCCTACACTAGGATTATTCCAAGGCACACTATAAGGTGC
>JAHDCJ010000001.1:132532-135676 GCA_020629935.1 Saprospiraceae bacterium
GAAGCGGCATTATCTGTATTGATTGTTCTAATTTTCATTTGTTGTTGATCCACAAAAATCCATTTAAATCCATTGAAACTTCCCGAGTTTCGTGTCCAGGCATGATCGTCATCATTAGGTCTTAAGGGGGCGCCCCAAGTACCTTCTCCAACATAGACTGTTCCATTGGCATCATCTCGAACAAAACCTTTATCTTCTCCAGGTTCTCCAGAAGAGGCTACTCGAATTGGCCATGTAGATTTAACCATGTGGGCATCACATTCTATTGCTAGATTTACATCATATTGATCAAACAAAGGTGACCATTCTGCTTCTTGAATGATATTGTCAAGTTTCCATGTGGTGTGTGGAACAATAGGATAATGGTATTGGGCCATTTTCCAAATCGTATTGGTCGCCATTAAATCAGCTTCAAGCCAATCCGTTTGGGTACCGATAACCGAAATCAATGAATTTAAGGTATATGATCGCAATAAATTTCCACCAAAGGTAAGTCCATAATAAATATCTCCATTTGGAGAATCAAATAATTCATATACACTATCATTATTCAATTCATGATTTCCTCTAGCTACTTGAATTGGAATGATACGTCCATCTGTGCCAATAGACAATTGCCAATCATCCATCCAATCTATCCATTGGGCAGCGGTATCATCATCCGTCATATCTCCGCCAAAAAGCACCACATGAGGTCGAAGTTTTCCCACTAAGGTATTGGCATTTTGTCTGGGCGTACGATTATTTCTTGAATCTCCCCCAGCGATAATGGACAATCGTTCGTTAGGGGTATTAGGAGCAGTTTTAAACCACATTCGACTACTCACTCCTTCACTATCTACAATGACAAAGTAATAAGCCGTGTTGGGTTGTAAACCAGTAAGTCGAACAAAATGATTATTCATTCCAAAAGAACTTACCGTTCGATCAGGCATTTGATTAAAGCTATAATTGGCTACGGTGGTTCCATGATCGACTTGATCATAATGTACTACAGGGTTCGTTCCGGAGATTTGATTCCAACCAATGACCATCGTTGTGGCTGGATCTGCGCGCCACATGACACGATATTTATCATTTAGTGCAGAACAAATTTGTGCAATACAAAGGAATAAAAACAAGAGTGTTATTTGGATAGGTTTCATCATAAAAATTAGGTTTATTCTTTATGAAATTAGTAAAAGGATGACTAAAATTTCATTTTTGACTATCATATGTCTGTCAAAAGTACAGATCATATTTCTTTTCGACCAAAAGTTATGTTAATTTAACGTTAATTACCAAATAAATAAACATATGAAACGCATATTTTTTTGCGGTCTTTTTCTTTTTAGTTTAATTTTTATCTCTTGTGAAAAAGAACCAGGAGAAGGAGGAACAAACACCATAACTGGAAAATTATTTGTCAAAGACTACAATTCTGCGGGAATTTTGAAAGATGAATATTTTGCTAGAGATGAGCGCGTATATATCATATACGGGGACAATGCTTCTTATTCCGATTTTACTCGAACCAATTTTGATGGAACCTATCAATTTCATTTTCTTTATCCAGGAAAATACACCTTGTTTGCCTACTCTAAATGTTTGAGTTGCCCGGGAGAAGAAGAAGCGATTTTTGAAACTATCGAAATCGAGGGTAAAGGGCAAGATATTGAGATTCCTCTCATTACGATCAATGATTAAGACGGAATGAATCTAGCTCAATTTCAGCCGATTTCTTTGGAAGCGCTTGGTCAAGTCAAGTTGATGAACCGACAAGACACCAAATTTCTATTACATCCAAATCAATTAACTTCGATTTTGGATGTGCTGGTTGATCATTATTTTATACTAGAAATAAAAGGTAATCGAACACATCATTATCACTCTTTGTATTTTGATCATCCTACACTTAAAGCTTACTATTTTCATCATAATGGAAAGTTGAATCGGTATAAGGTTCGGTATCGACGGTATACCGATACCTCGCTTCATTTTTTCGAAGTAAAATTTAAAAATAATAAAAAACGAACGATCAAAAAACGGATTCGTACGGACGACATACCTGATACACTTGGGACAGAAGAAGTCGAACTCCTACAACGAATTAGTCCATTAAACCCCAAAAAATTACAACCTTCTATTTATATTGATTTTGAACGAATCACACTAGCAAATAAAGATTTTTCGGAACGGATTACCATTGATACTCAATTATTTTTCAAGTCAGCCACTTCAGGAAAGGAGCATAAAAACGAAGATCTTTGTATTATTGAAGTCAAACAATCTAAAGTACATCGAAATTCGATGATCATGAAAACGCTGCATGAACATAAAGTTTATCCGCTTCGACTAAGTAAATATTGCTTAGGACTAATTAGCTTAAAACAACAATTAAAACACAATGCCTTTAAGGAAAAATTACGGGCACTTACTAAAATTTCTAGTCATGTGTAGATGTTATTCCATTGTTTCAAAAATCAGCGGACTACTTTTTATCCTGATGTTTTGTTCTACTTTGATGTGGGGACAACAAAAGGATTTATTGCTTTGGAATGGTGTAGAATTAGAAAAAGAATTTGTTGATAAATTTGAACTCGGTTTTACTCAACAGGTTCGAATGAAAAACAATATCAATAATTTTAAATCTTTATTATTCAATCTTTCAGGCACCTACAAAATTCACGATTTATTTCGCTGGAAAACGGGCTATCGATTTACGATAAAACCCACTGAAAATGCCCATCGTTTCTATAATGATTTCACCTTCAAATATGGGATGGATGCCGCTCAAATGGATTGGAGTTTAAGGATGCGCGTTCAACATGATTTTTCGCAGTACGACCCCACAAACCATCGCATACGACCACGAATTATGTGGCGTTATAAACCAGAACAATCTAGATTTAGTCCATATTTTTTAAGTGAAGTTTTTTATACCATCAACAACACCAAAAAAGAATTTGACAATATGCGATTTGGTATCGGTACAGCATTAAAATTATCGAAACGAAACCGTCTAAGCTTGGGTTATCTTTTTGATAAAGAATTTAATGTATCCAATCCTGAAAACAACCATATCCTCACCGTTGGATTTGAAATCACCTTAGACAAAGTCAAAAAGAAGAAAAAGGAATAATTTTATGATCCTGTTTATACTAT
>JAHDCJ010000055.1 GCA_020629935.1 Saprospiraceae bacterium
CAATCCGCTTCAATCCGCTTCAATCCGCTTCAATCCGCTTCAATCCGCTTCAATCTAGTCTATTAAGTAAAAAATATACACTATTTTTCAAGTGAAAAAATTAACTTCGTTAATAAATCATGAAACGAGTTACTTAATTTTGTGGTAGGGATAGCAATGAAAATGCACGGAGCGCAGCGAGTACATTGCAATGAATAGCCCGGTTAGCGCACCTCTAGTGCGCTAAACCACCCAAATAATAAAAATATGACGTTAAAAGAAGCACAACAAACCGTTGACGAATGGATCAATACAGTAGGCGTTCGATATTATGATGAATTGACGAATACGGCCGTTTTGATGGAAGAGGTTGGTGAAATGGCGCGATTAATGGCGCGAATTTATGGTGAGCAATCATTTAAAAGGAAAGAAGATGAGGAGACTGCAGCTTCGGATTTAGCGGATGAAATGGCAGATGTACTCTTTGTACTTATTTGTTTAGCGAACCAAACGGGAATTGACCTTACCGATGCCTTAACACGAAGTTTGGTTAAAAAGACGAAAAGAGATGCCGCACGACATCAGAACAATGAGAAGTTAAAATAAGTTTTTAAGGAAAATATATTTGCCATGCAATTCGTAATTGCATGGCAAATACATTTTGTTAATGTGCCTCTAACCAATTATTTCCAGAATCCATACCTACCAAGATAGGGACTTTTAAATTTGGAATAGCTTGAGCCATTTTTTTTTCGATGATGGGCATTACTTTTTCAAGTTCTTCCTTTGGTACATCAAAAATCAATTCATCATGAACTTGTAGAATCATCTTCGTTTTGAATTTTCCTTCTTTGAGCGCTTGAGCTACATCAATCATTGCTACTTTAATTAAGTCAGCGGCAGTTCCTTGAATTGGGCTATTAATTGCGTTTCGCTCTGCTTGAGAACGTAGCATTCCATTTCGAGAATCTATGTCTCTTAGATAACGACGACGACCTAGGAGCGTAGTTACAAATCCGTTTTCTCTGGCCGTATTTACGGCATCTTCCATATATTTTTTAAGGCCGCTGTATTGAGCGAAATATTGCTCAATCAACTCTTTCGCCTCTGTCCGTTTAATTTCTAATTGTTTAGATAAATTGGTTGAGCCTGCGCCATAGATAATACTAAAGTTAACCGTCTTTGCATTTCGTCGTTGATCTTTGGTTACTTCATCATAAGGTACATCGTATACTTTAGCTGCGGTTGCTCGGTGAATATCTTGTTCTTTTTGAAAGGCTTCCAACATCGCTTGATCTTCACTAATTTCGGCGATCAATCGCAATTCGATTTGAGAATAATCTGCTGCAAGTAAGATGTGATTTTCATCTCTAGGGATGAATGCTTTTCGAATTTGTCGACCAGCTTCTGTTCGAATTGGGATATTTTGAAGATTGGGGTTGTTCGAACTTAACCTTCCTGTAGAAGCCAAAGCTTGATTAAATGAACTGTGAATTCTTTTTGTTTTTTTGTTGACCATCAAAGGTAAACTATCTACATAAGTAGACTTCAATTTGGCTAAACTTCGATAATTTAAAATTTCTTGGACGAATGGGTATGTTTTTGCAAGTTCCGTTAATTTTTCTTCATTGGTTGAATATTGTCCTGTTTTCGTTTTGCGCCAACGATAAGGAATTTGCATTCGATCAAATAAAATTTCTCCCACTTGTTTAGGAGAATCAATATTGAATTCTGTTTGTGCTGCTTTATAAATTTTTCGTTGTAGTTCCTGAATCCCTTTTTCTAATTCTTTTGAATACGTATGTAAAAACTCGGAATGCAAATTAATCCCTTCGAATTCGATTCCTACAAGAACTTGGATTAAAGGAAGCTCCATTTCATCATATAATTTTCGAACGTTTGATGAGTCCAATTCTGGTTCTAAACAGGCTTTTAACTGCCAAGTAAGATCTGCATCTTCTCCTGCATACTCTGCGACTTTAGCCACAGGTACATCTCGCATACTCATTTGGTTTTTTCCTTTTTTACCAATCAACGTTTCAATAGAAACGGGCGTATAATTAAGGTAATTTTCAGAAAGGAAATTAAGGTTATGCCTTAGATCTGGAGCGATTAAATAATGAGCAATCATGGTGTCAAATAGAGGTCCATTAACTTCGATCCCATACCATTTCATTATGATAATATCATATTTGATATTTTGTCCAACCTTTTCAATTTTATCATCTTCAAAAACAGATTTAAAGGCTTTACAAATTTTAGTTGCTTCTTCTCGATTTTCTGGAACAGGGACATAATAGGCTTCATGATTTTTGAAAGAAAAAGCAATTCCAACTAAATCTGCATCATTGGGATTGAGTCCTGTGGTTTCAGTATCAAAACAAAATGAAGATTGCTTCGCCAATTTTTTAGCTAAATCATTTATCTCTTTTTCCGATTGAACGAGATGATATTGGTGAGGCGTATTTTCGATATTTTTTTCTGCCATTAAAGATTCTTTCACCTTAACTGGAGCTTTTCTTTTCGGGGCAGAATTTGGAATTGCGTTTCCAAAGAGATCCTTTTGTCCACTATCGTTTTCTGTTGTTGCTCCTACTCCAAGAATGGTTTTAGAAAGCGTTCTAAATTCGAGGTCTCTAAAAATTTCAATAAGCGCTTCTTTATTTACCGCTTCGACTTTATAATCATTTGCGTTAAATTGGACGGGCACATCAAGGGCTATTGTTGCTAATTCTTTAGATAAAATCGCTTGTTTGGAATAAGTAATAACATTTTCCTTTTGTTTGCCCTTTAGCTCTTCTGCATGTTCAATTAATCCTTCGACGCTATCATACTTTGCTATTAATTTTTTAGCTGTTTTCGGTCCGATTCCTGGAATTCCTGGAATATTATCTACACTATCTCCTTGCAGTCCGAGGATATCGATGACTTGTTCTACTCTTTGTATTTCCCATTTTTCGCAGATGGCTTTTCCGTCTAAAATTTCTGTTTCCTTTCCAGATCGAGCGGGTTTATAAAGAAAAATATTATCGGAAGTCAATTGAGCATAATCTTTATCGGGCGTCATCATATAGACGGTAAATCCTTCTTTCTCTGCTTGCTTGGCCAAAGTACCCACGACATCATCTGCTTCATAACCAGGAGAAGAAACGATGGGAATATTAAAGCCTTCAATGATCTTTATAATATGTGGAATTGCAGAGGTAATATCTTCGGGTTGTTCATCTCGGTTGGCTTTATATTCTTCAAACATATCATGTCGAAAGGTTGGGCCTTTGAGGTCAAAGGCCACTGCAATATGAGTAGGTTTTTGTTTATCTAGTACTTCCCACAACGTACGAACAAAACCATTTATGGCGGAAGTATTTTGTCCTTTAGAGTTGATTAGAGGACGATTGATGAATGCGAAATAAGCGCGATAAATTAAAGCAAAAGCATCCAACAAGAATAATTTTTTTTCATTGGTATCCGGCATAAATAGGCAATTTTTGAAAGCGATAAAAGGAGGACAAATATATCAAAATTGTAGCACTTTGCAGTTGGATTGGCTGGAATAAAAAAAGCTCCTCCGAATAAACGGAGGAGCCTTTCAATTATTTACTAGGAAATTCTTATTTCGCTAATTTCTTTTTAGCACCAAATACGTGATTGTATTTTAGAAGTAATGCTTCTGTAAACATTGCTCCGTGCTGTCCAGTTTTAAGGAAAGTACCTGTATCTTGATCATAATCTTTAGAAACTAATTTGTTATAGTCATAGTAAAGACCAGTAGTCAACTGAAGAGATAATCCTTTGTAGATGTTAAATCCTGTTTCTGTGGTCCAATCAACAACAGGGAAATTAGGTTTGTCGCCTAAGTAGTTATAAAACACATACAACATGGTAGCGAAAGAGATTCGATCATTTAAGAACGTATTTTTGTATGTTCCACGAATGGATGCTCCTAATTGAAAATCTAAGTTATCAAAATCAACATTTCCTGTTACTGCATCATAAGTCATTGGGTTACCATGACGAGATCCAACAAAAGCACCTGTATTATCAAATACTGCATCATCAGCGATATCATCATTAGCCACAACTAACAAACGCATAGAAGCAGGAGAGAAAAGCACAGAAAGGTTTTCATTAGGTTTCCAATCGATACCAGGAGTGATGGTAATTGTTGCAGGAGAAAAGAACTGTGAAATTGGGTTTCCATCAAGAGAAGCTACATCAGAAAGGAAGTTATTTTCATATGTTTTTAATACTTGGCTTTGGAAAGTTACCTCTAAAGCAGCGTACCATTTTTCGTCTGCAGTTAGGGCATAGCCTGGTTTAGTTGCTAAACGCAAATCATCAATAGTTTTTTGGTATGGGTTAAAACCACCTGCAACTTTTCTTCCTAATCGTTGAAATACTAATTGTAGTGAGCCAATGTTATCCCAAACGAAACGTTCTTTTTTGTAGGTTGCGAAAAGGTTTCCAATACCACCAAATCCAAATTTATTATCTCCAGCACCCGCTCGTGGGTTGATGATAATCAATTGATCAAGGTTTAATCCAATACCTCCACCGATGTTCCAATTCTCATCAAGTTTATTAAGGTCTTCTTTGTTTTTTAATTCTTCTTTGTCTTGAGCAAAGGCAGATAGCCCAAAGAACAAAGCTGCTACTAATAGCAATAAAATTTTCTTACTCATGATAAATCTTTTTGTTATAGGTTATAATTATATAAAATTAGGTTACATATAAATAAGTATAACTGTAGGCGAGTAAACGAATATATTCGTATCGCTTTGGATTACAATTATAGATTAATTAAATTTTTCGATTTTGTCCGTTACGACTTGACTTAAAGGAATGATTACTTGGGCATCATTCGTTTGGATAGTTACAGAAGTGCTATCAACATTAATAATTTCTCCCTTAACTTCTTGAATTTTAACTTGATCTCCTACCTTAAATTTGTCTTTACTGTAAATAGCTGCTAATAGATTAGACATGATATCTCTTGATGCAAATCCATATCCAACAGCAAAGGCCAATATAATTCCACCAAAGATCATCGTTAAATTAGAACTAAGGAAGTCAATAGAAATTTCTGCTTGGTTCATTGCAGAAAGTAAGATATTGATAAAGATAAAATAGAAGATAAAGACACTTATTATTTTACCTCCAGGAATTTGTAAGGAGCGACAAGCTGCATCCACAATTCCTTTTATAAAGTTGGCTATTAAAAGACCAACTATTAATAAAATTAAAGCAGAAATTAGTTTAGGTATGTAAGCAATAAAATCTACAATAAGATTTGAAACGGCTTCTAGTTGTAACATATCTGCCGCTGCTATCATAAAGACAAGCATCAACACATAAAAAATCGTTTTGGATAAAAACGTACTTGGTACAATAGACATATTGGTCTTTTGTACAATTTCAATTTCATTGAGTTTGTCTGCTACTTTATCTACTTTAAGAGAAACTAAAAGTCGACGAATTATACCAGCTACAATCTTAGAAATGATCCATCCAATAATAAGCAGTAATAATGCACCTATTATTTTAGGTAAAGCTGCTACAAATTGGTTAAAAATCTGTGTTAAAATGTCAAAATTCATTTAGGGTTGTTTATGGTTATGTTTTTTTATAAGTTCTTTAGACGCATTTTATGTCATAAAGTCACTTTTTAAATTAAAAAAATTAGATATCAGGAGAATATTGTCCTGCATCATTTTCCGAACCCTGATCTGGTGTATTTTCAGCAGGATCTTCATCTACATGATATCCTCTAAGCATACCACCAAACAGCCAACCGATTTTACCTAAGTACAAATCAATCATTCGTCCAGCACCACGGAAAAATCCGAGACTGCTTTCTACATCTTTTTTAATTACTTTAGGGGCTTCAAATTCTGGTTCTACGTTTTTCCAATTTTCCATAACGTATACTATTTAGTTTCGTATAAATTTTTATAAACCGTGCGCGTTTTACTTTTTGCACGTTTTATTTTCATTTTAATTGCACTTTCGGTTTTGCCAAATACATGACTAATTTCCCGGATTGACAACTCTTCTCTGTATTTCATTAGTAAAACAGCCTTGTCTTCTACAGGTATAAGATCTAATACTGTTTTTAATCTATCAATTTCCATTTCCAAAAGGTCTTTATCATCTCCATCATCTTCTAAGTCTTGACCTTCCACGTTTTGATCATCAGAGACGATCATCCGTTCTTTCTTTTTTCTTCGTAGGTAGTCTATGCAAAAGTTGTATGTAATAGAATATACCCAGGTAGAAAACCGTGATTTTCGATTGAAATTTGCCAAATTGAGAAATATCTTAAGAAATATCTCTTGGGTTGCATCTTGTGCAGCAACTTCATTTTTTAAAAGGGATAAACACTTACTATACACTTTATTCGAATACCTAGAATAAAGAATACCAAAATCATCTTGACTTTGCGTTTCTATGAAACGGTCAATGACATCATTATCAGTAAGGGTTCTGGGGTGTTGCTTATTCAATGCGTTAAAATTATATCATTTGCTGTGATCCCAATAACAGCATTCTACCACTATGTAGACGCAAGTTATATGCACAGGTTACTTTTTATAGAATAAATTATTTTGTAAATAAATCTAGAAAGGATTAAATCAGATGTAAAATATGGGTGCGCAAAATTAATCTTATTTTTCTAAAAAAAAAGTTTTTTCCATAACCAACTGAAAAACAGCACAATAACATTCTAAATAAAAAAATAATTAAATTTATATAGTACTTTGTATTGCATAGTACTATATAATCCTATATATTTGAGGTATGAAGATTGAAAACACAAAAGCACAAATGCGAAAAGGTGTTTTAGAACTTTGCATTCTATCCATCATTCACGAAGAGGAAGCTTATCCTTCAGATATCATAAAAAAATTGAAAGAAGCGAATCTCATTGTAGTGGAAGGCACTTTATATCCCCTACTCACTCGTTTGAAGAATGCCAATATTCTAAGCTATTACTGGAAGGAATCGACTTCGGGGCCTCCAAGAAAATATTACTTGATTACAGATTACGGAAAAACTTTTTTAAACGAACTTCAACATAGTTGGGATCAACTTGTCCAAGCGGTTCAACTTAGCACCCAAAACCTTAAAACGAATGAATAAGATTGTGAACATCAATTTAGGCGGTTACCCTTTTACGATTGATGACGATGCTTTTAATCATCTTAATGCGTATTTAAATTCGATCAAAAAACATTTCAAACAGTCAGAAGGTTGTGACGAAATTGTTTCTGATATTGAAATTCGAATTGCGGAGCTTTTTAAAGAAAAATCAAAAGAAGGGCAAATTGTGAGCATGCCGCTCGTATCAGAAGTTATCCAAACTATGGGAAAACCAGAAGAGTTTGGAGGCGAACCAGAAACATCCCATACTGGAAGTCACGCCCAAAAAGGAGATGACGAGGGCTTGAATTTTAAACCAGGGAAACGATTATTTAGAAATCCTGACGATAAAGTACTAGCGGGTGTTTGTTCGGGTTTAAGTGCATACTTTGGCATACAAGACCCCGTGTGGATTCGAGCATTAGTTGCCTTAGCTTTTTTCGCTGGTGGCACTGGTTTCATTCCTTATTTCATCTTATGGATAATTGTTCCTGAAGCCAAAACATCTGCCGATAAATTGGCGATGAAAGGGGAGCCTATTAATGCTTCCAATATCGCGAAGACAATAGAAAATGAAGTCGACAATTTAAAACAACGTTTCAATGAATTTGAGGAAGATTTTAATTCCAATTATTCACAAGGAAAAAAAAAAGGAGGGAATCAGTCGAAGAATACTAAATCTGGTGGTAAGCATCTGGTGGGATCCTTTTTCTCTTTTCTGGGAAGAATAATCAAAGGCATAAGTTCGATCATAGGGAAGTTTGGACGAACCATTGTTCTATTTTTTACAGGCATTTTGATCTTTATTTTTATTGTAGTTTGGATTGCAGTTATTGGAAGCATTGTTATTTATTATCCATATCAATCCTTTTTTACCTCCTCCTCGCTTACTGGACTTTTGGCTTTAGTCTCTTTAGTGATGGTTATTGGAATACCATTCTTGTTTGTTGTACAATTGTTGTTTCGATTAGGAGGATTTAGAACTCGATCTAGTTTTCAAATGAATATGGCCTTAGGCTCTTTATGGTTTTTATGTTTAACTACATTGGCTGTATTTGGAGGAAAAACAGTAGCTGACTTTAGCGAGGAGATGACCATTGAAGATCAAATCAATTTTGATTATTCTGGAGATACTTTGTTCCTAAATGCAAACAGAAGAATTGAAGGACCAGCAATGACGTTTAATAATATTCATTTAAAAAATAAGCAAATACAATCGGAAATGGTTTATTTGAATATTAAGAAAAGTGATAGCAATAATTTTAAACTTAAGCAATATAAAATTTCAAGAGGGAATACCGTTGGGGAAGCCGAAAGTCGAGCAAAAGAGATTGACAACAAACTCGAAGCCAATGGGAATAAGATTACATTTGATCGTTTATTTGTATTAGATAAAGGTTCCAAATGGAGAGCTCAAGAAGTACGATACGATTTGTTTATTCCTGAAAATAAAATTGTTGTTTTTGATAATCAAGTACCTGGAATGATCCGAGCTCCACGTGCTATGTTAGGAAGGTCAGCTTATCATTTAAAGAACAAAACCGTGCAGATGAAAAAAGAAAGTTTAATCTGTTTAAATTGTCCAGAGGACTAAAATTTAACAAAAAAACATTAAAAATATACGGGTATTTTTTACCCAAAGATGAATTGTGAGAGAGGTGGCCCCTTCAATGGAAGGCGTTGCCTCTTTTTTTTATACTTCCAATCCTTTATGATTAATCACTGGATTATTGGGGGTCAATGGATTTTGATTTAATAGATTAGACATTGCTAAAAATGATTTTGGCAGTACTTCACGAAATCGCTGCGGGGCATTAAAAAAGTGTTCCACCGCTACTCCAAAATATTCTTCCTTTGGTAAAGGCGCATAAAACTTTTCAAAATTATCTGTCCATCTTCTTATCTCACTAAGTTTCGCAATAAAATATCCATCTCGATCGGCAATCGGTTGATCTAATTTTATAAAATCATCTAATCCTATTTTCATTTGATCTTGTAGAAAAAGAGCAAATTGATGCAAAGCCATATTATAGGACTTATGTGGATATCGTATACCTTTGATCATTGGGTCTGTCGCAATAATCAAACAACCATCGGCAATGTCTACTTCTCCTGCATGAAATTCTTGAATTTTTGGGGTATGAAATTGTTGTCGATAAAATACAAGTATTCCCAATTCTTCCAATAAAAAATCTTTCAATCCAAAAGTAATTTGTACCGCATTGGCCAAAGTTAGTCCTTTAATTTCTTCGGGTATTTGAGGCATTTCTTTTGACAAATATTCTTTATCTATTTCGAAAACACCCATTCTCCCCCCAAATCGACGGCGCTCTTTTTTGTTTAAATTATGATAATATGGAAATGTCTTCGCCAATACCGCTGCCATCTCTGGATCTAATTTTGGTGGATTTTTTTTATACCACCATAAATTAATTTGTACTCTAAAAATATACACTAACATGATGTATATCACCATCGGCAATAATACATAAGCCATCATCGACTTATCTTCTAGCATAAAGAAAACACCCGAAGCCAATAAAAAAACAGGAAAAATCAATACAAGTGCAGGCATATATCTTTTATTCTTTTAATAGAAGTTATTTAAAATTTCATAAAAATAACGCAAAAATATCTTTTCGCTACATCCAACCTTTTTCTTTATACCAAGTTAAGGTTTCTTCTATCCGTTTTGCAATCGGTTTTGCTTCTGAATATCCCAAATCTCTTCTCGCCTTTTCAGATTTACAAGACCAACTATCTTGTATTATTTCATTCGCTTTATCTAAATTCAATGTGGGCAAACCTTTCCGAAAAAAACTAAAAAACTGATTGATCCCTCCTACTACGTAAATCATAAAATGAGGTACACGTAATTTAATGGGTTGCTTATTTAATATCTTTGCGGTTATTGCTGTAATCTCATCCCAAGAATATTCGGGTTGAATAGAACCCAAAAAATACGCCTCTCCTACTTTCCCTTTTTCCGCAGCTAAAATAAATCCGTAAACTAAATCTTTGACATGTACCATACTCAAAGTCTTCGGACGAAAACCAATTTGAGCAAATACTCCTTTTTTAATCGATTGAAAATAAATCAAAATATCTGAATCTCGCTCGCCAAAAACCGCTGGAGGACGTACGATCACAATAGGTAATCGGGCTTGATATTCCGCCACCAGTATTTCTTGCGCTTTCTTGCTTTCTCCATATAAACTCACTGGATTAAATGGATCGCTTTCTTCTACTGGCTGACCGACTTTAGTTGGTCCAGTAGAAGCTAAACTACTAACCACAATGATTTTCTGAATAGAAGAAGCACCCAAAGCTGCTTTCAATACATTTTCAGTCATTTCTACATTGCCTTTTAAATACGCCTCCTTGTTTTTTGCCCGAACTAGACCTGCTACATGAAATATGTATGTCGCATCTTTCACCACATCACGCATTGCCTCCACCTCTTCTAAACCACAACGAACAATCTCAATAGGCAAAGCATCAATCCATTTCGAATTGCTCGTTTTTCGAAGAATACAAGTTACTGCATATCCTTCCGACACTAGCCTTTCCACTAAATGACTACCCACAAATCCATTGGCGCCAGTAACTACTGCTTTTTGCTTTTCTTGTGCTCCATCTTTCATAAGCCATAAATTTAATACAAAAATCCTGTTTTCAGCTATTGATCTTATGAAATACGAAATCCAAATAAAAAATCAATCTATGGGTATTAAGATCACGTTATTATTACCTGACCTTTTCTTATGGGTAAAATCCATTATAAGTCCTTGGTTTATAGGCTCAAACCTTGCTTCGGTTTTTAGGAATTAAAAAACAGCTAAAACAATTAATAATCAGCGACTTGTAAAATAATCATGGTATCTTTTTTAAACAACTGCTTAATATGTATCTTTACCGCAAACAATCCACATGCATTTAATGTAGATTTTTGTTTTTGTTTAATACCTTTAGTTTAACACAATTATTTCAGTATGTCTGAAAAAGTACAAATGAAAAAACTCTTCGAAAAATGTCATGCTTATACTAGAGCTGACGATGTAAAATCAATAGGAATATATCCTTACTTTAGAGCCATTCAGGAAAGTGAAGGCCCTGTAGTACGTATGGAAGGCCGACCAATTGTTATGGCTGGGTCTAATAATTACCTTGGATTAACAGCCCACCCGCGAGTTAAAGAAGCTGCTATTAAGGCATTAGAAAAATATGGTTCTAGTTGCTCAGGTTCTCGATATCTCACAGGAACGATCGACCTCCATGAAGAACTGGAACAAAAGCTTGCGGAATATGTAGGTAAAGAATCTGCCTTGCTTTTTAGTACAGGTTATCAAACAGGACAAGGTGTAATTACTCCTTTAGTCGGACGTGGAGATTATTTAATCTCTGACAAAGATAATCATGCTTCTATCGTAGCTGGAAATTTAATCGCTCGGGGAGGAATGAATACTGACATCAGACGTTTTCGACATGGGGACATGGATCACCTTGAAAAAATTCTACAAAAAATTCCTGAAGACGCAGGAAAACTAATTGTAACCGATGGAGTCTTTAGCACCTTTGGAAACATAGTAGAACTAGATAAACTTTCTGCTTTAGCTAAACAATATAATGCCCAATTATTAGTAGATGATGCACACGCTTTTGGTGTAATCGGAAAAGAAGGAAGAGGCACCGCCTCAGAATTTGGCCTTGTAGATGACGTCGATTTAACGATTTGTACCTTTAGTAAAACATTGGCTTCTTTAGGTGGTTTTGTTGCAGGAGATGAGCGAGTGATTAATTACTTAAAACATCATTCCCCTGCGCTTATTTTTAGTGCTTCCCCTACTCCATCTTCTGTTGCAGCGGCATTAGCAGCCTTAGATTTACTGAAAGAAAATCCAGGCTTAGTAGATCGTTTAGCCACCAATGCACAACGTGTTCGTACGGGTCTTTTAGATGCAGGTTTTAATGTGACTCCTGGTCGTACCGCCATCGTTCCTGTAATTATTGGAGATGACAACAAAGCCTTCCAACTTTGGAAAGGTTTATTCGATGCGGGTATTTTTGTCAATGTATTTATTTCGCCTGCTACTCCTCCAGGAAAAGCAATGATGCGAAATAGTTTTATGGCAACCCATGAAGATGAGCATCTTGATTTTGTAGTAGAAACGTATAAAAAAGTTGGTAAAAAATTAGGCATCATTTAATCTTGAATTTCTTGTTTTAAAACCCACAAAATTCCACATCCAATGATAAAGATTGTAAAGGTTGAAAGTAAAAAACAACTTAAAGCATTTATTCGCCTTCCTTGGAAAATCTATAAAGATGATCCGCATTGGGTACCACCTTTATTAATGGATCTTAAAGAACGATTTCATCACAAATTTTCTTTCTATGAAATCGGGACCCAAGAAAATTATCTTGCCTATAAAAATGACGAACTCGTCGGTCGAATTTCTGCAATCGAAAACCGAGAATTCAATAAAGAGCATAATGACAAAACGGGCTTCTTTGGTTATTTCGAATGCATCGATGACCAAGAAGTCGCTAATCAACTTTTAGATACCGTCAAAGCTTGGTTAACGAAACGGGGCTTAAATAAAATGCATGGCCCTGCTAGTCCTTCCAGTAATCATGATTATGGTTGCCTAGTCGAAGGTTTTGATGATCGCCCCAAAATGCTCATGCCGCATAACCCGCCTTACTATCAAAATCTATTTAGAACATATGGTTTTGACAAATGTATGGGCCTCTTAGCCTATAAATTAAATGCGGAAGATGTACTCAAAAACGAGAAGCTAATCCGGGTTTCAAAAATGGTAAAAGAACGATACAACTTTACCATTCGACCAATCAACATGAAAGATCTTAAAACTGAGGTTGGTCATATTCGACGAATTTACAACGCCGCTTGGGAAAAGAATTATGGATTTGTTCCAATGACCGAAAAGGAAATTAAGGAATACGAAAAAGCGGTCAAAATGATCGCAGAACCTTCACTCATCCTTTTTGGAGAAATCAATGGCGAAGTGGTGGGAATGGTCCTTGCTCTTCTTGATTACTTTCATGTATTCAAACAAATGGACGGCCGCTTGTTTCCATTTAATTTCTTAAAAATGTACACTAAAAAGAAAGAAATTGATTGGCTACGTGTGATGCTTTTAGGCATTTTACCAGAGCATCGTCGCAAAGGTTTAGACTCTGTTTTTTATCATGAACTCATTAAAAATGGTTTGGAACTCGGGCTCAAATATGGAGAAGCCAGTTGGATTTTAGAAGACAATGCCATGATGAACAGAGGACTTAAAGTAGTGAACGGTGAAGTCTATAAAACGTACCATGTTTTTGAAATGCCCATCTAATCATGGAGACGGTAGTTACTAAAAAATTAGACGCACTTCACATTGCTTATCGTTTACTTCCTCACCGAGACGAAGTCTATTCTGCAAAGGAAGCCGCCAAACAACGCGGTATTCATTTGAATCAAATCACCAAATGTATGTTGTGTTATGACAAGAAGAAAAACCTAATTGCCTTTCTTGTTCCGGGTAGTGGCACTTTAGATTTTAAGAAAGCTCGAAAAGCCATACAAAGCAATAAAATGTCTTGGGTGAAACCCGAAATTTTGCAAGAAAATTATGGTCTAACTATTGGGGCCATTTCTCCTGTGCAACTCATAGGGAAAGCTCGTTTTGTTATTGATCAAATCTTATTCGAACAAGAAGAAATCGCTATAAGTTCGGGACAACCAGGTAGTGGCGTAATGCTCCTGTCCAAAGATCTTATTCAAATTTGCGAAGCCGAAGTATTTATGATTGTTTAATATTTGGGGCCATCGCAGATAAATAAAATTTATCTGCGTCGCTACGTTTCAGGGCTCGCTAATCGCTCGGCTATTCGTCGCTTATTTCATGCGCTCCTCATATCGGCTCCTACGTCGCCCCCTTTCACATCGCTTGTCCAAGATCGTTGTCTGTAAAATCATTTATTATATTTTTCTCGCTTTTTCTCCTCCCATTTAATCGGATTCCTTTTGATATAAATAGAAATATTTTGAAATGCGCGTTCGTCTCTTATAATGTGTTCCCAATAATTTCGTTCCCACAATCTCTTCCTAAATGGCGTCCATTCTTTGGTCTTGACTCCTCGAATATATGCAACCGTGGTTATCGACTTAAATGCTCCGACCATATCACCAATTGCGGGGACAATCCCCGTCGGGGCAATCCCTTGTGGTTGCCCCGACGGAGGAACGGTGATTTGTATGATCGCGTGAAAATGGTCTGGCATGATGACAAACTCATGCAATCGGATATTTGGGAAACGATTAGGCAATGCCATCCATTCTTTTTGGACGGTATTGCCCGCATCATTTAAATTCATTTTTCCATTACTAATCTCCCCAAACAAACATCTTCGATCTTGTGTACAAATGGTTATAAAATAATACCCTGGTTGGGTATAATCATATCCTTTCAATCGGATCGATTGCCGATTATGGATTTTAGGATTATATTTCATTCTTCATATATTTAAAAGCAAGTACTCACTTATTCTCTTTTTCGTTCCCATGCTTATAATGTCCTGTGATTTTTGCAAGCTTCAACTGGGTGGAATCACGATCAGCTGATTTAGCAAATTGCAAAAAATTAAAGGCTATTTTTCCTTTAACGATCTTGATCATTTTTTGATCTCTATAGATCATTACTTTGGAAGTATCTTTTAGTACTATATATGAAAAGGGTCTGTTTTTTAATTGATTATTTTTATCCATTACAAAGAAAAATTAAACTCCAAACACCGTATAAAAGGGTTTAATAAATCGTTCATCTCTAGCATAAATAGAAAATGAAATATGTTTAAACTTTCCTTTAAAATCTTCATCCAATGCTTCTTTAAATAGTTGAGCAATTTCTAGTGGTTCGTTTTGAAAAACGCCACAACCCCATGCACCAAGAATTAAAGTATCTTGTTTTTGCAAGTATGCTAAGGCCAACATCTTTCGTATCCTACGTTGCATAAAAGGGATGATCTTATCAACATTCTTTTTATCGTTTCGTTTAACAACTCCAGTATTAACCGCAGGAGAAGTAATGACGGAAGATAGGATGGGATGATCTAATACTTCCCCATCATCGTCTTTATAAAAAGCGACTAAAGGAGAGTAAATCATATGATCAGAATAAAGACAAGATTTTTGATTTCGATGAAAATCGTAATACGGTTTGGCTTTTAATAAACTAGGATATAATCCACTTCCTCGTGCTAGGCTTTCTTCTTGAGCTTGGGCACCACCCAAAAAACCTCCTCCTGGATTTTTAGCTGAAGCAAAATTTAAGGCCATAAGTCCTTGTCCATTATTTTTGCTTAGACGAAAAATGCCTTCTAAAGTAGTTTCTGGAACCACTTCATAAGAGGTCGTATATGGTCCTTCTTCATTTAATGCAAAAGCACATATTTCCTCTAATTTTTCAGGCGTAAAAAGTTGAGTATGTTGTTCGGTATATTTCTGAAGGGAGGCTAAGTTTATTTTTTCGCCGTGCGTATTAAAATAAAAACCTTGTTCTAATTCTTTTAAGGTTTTCGAGGCGGTATCTTTTCGTTTCGATTTCTTCATAACTTTATAAAAAAGATTTAACGAAAATAGTTCCTATATATTTATCCCAAAACAATTGTTGCAAAATAAATCATTAACAACCGCAGTAAATGCTTATTGTCGTATTTTCTTCTGACTGGATAATTTCGTAGTGACAGCCCACGCCATCAGGTGCATAATGGTAATCGGAACTCCAAACATTTTGTTCATCATAAAAAAGATCATTGATAAACCTTTTCACCGCATCTAATTCCATTAACGGAAACACTAAATCTTCGTCCATGCCCCCTTCTTCACCGCAATGAGTTACAGAATATTTGATTCCGTTTTCAAAATTTTCAGAAAAAGAACAGGGATTTTCTAAGTCCCATTCCTCATATTCAAGATCAGTTTTTCCAGTGATTGGAATGTAGTTTTCTTTAAGGTACAAATAACCCAAAGAATTAATTTCCATATCAGAACCCCAAGCTATTCGAAGAGCTTCTCTATTTGGTTTTATTAGTTCAAAAGTTTCTTTTTTTTCTTTCAAAAAACCGTCAAAAACATAGCCTTCTTTGGCTTCCTCTAACTGAACGCGTACCCAATGTCCGTTAATTTCTTTTCCTTCGTCTTTTATCGTTAATTGGAAGGATGTCTTTTCAATAACCTCAACAGTAGAAAGATACTCTAATTTGCCAATTCTTTGCCCTTTCAGATCAGGTTCTGCTCGTACCGTCAAACCGCTTTTAGCAGTAACTATAAAATGAGATTGTCCTTGAAGAAACAAGGCACTACATAAAAATATAACAAAAAGTATTGACGCTTTCATGGGGATAAATTTAGCGGTTTAAATAAAGTTCTTTTTTTCTTTAGGCTTATTAAATTTTTCTTCATTAAAAGCCTTAGACTTTCCTTTAGGAATAGAAAGTGATTCCCATTCTTCTCCTGCAATAAGTCGACAGATGTAGACCAATTGTCCTACATGATATGCATAATGTCCAAGCTGTCGATTAATGGCTTCAGTAATCGTATGTCCTTCATTTCTAATGTAGGCCAATTTTTCAAAATCACTAAGTTGTAATGGATCAATGGCTTGAAAGAGACAAGTCCAACCTTTCTCCCAAGTTTCTAAAAGGGCATCTTTTGTTCGGATATTATTTTCAAATTCAGCCTCTCTATTTCGCCAATTTTTTTCCCCATCAGAATGAAGAAAGTCTGTCCATCGGGACAACATGTTTCCTGCCATATGTTTAACAATAATAGCAATGCTATTTGATTCTTCACTTGGTTGCCAATTGATTTTAGAGGCATCAATTTGCGCCAATGATTTATCTCCAAGGCTTTTATAATATCTAAATAATGTTTGCGTATTTTTCAGATAATTGACCAATAAATCATCTGCATTCATAATTATTTAAGTTTTCTAATTTCATTATTTAATGCACTTCTCATTTCGCGTTTTTCTTCCTTGTCTAAAAAGTCTGTGAAGTCGATAATAGTTAGTGCCTCTTCGTAATATTTTAATGCTTTTTTAGCACGTCCTACGGATTGGTGGATATCGGCTAAGAAGGTATAAAATCCTTCATACATTGGATAATGTTTGATACCTTCTTTAAGTACTTCTATGGCCAATTCGGTATTTCGATCACCAAAAGATTTATTATAATCATTGAAGTAAGCAGAGGCTATGGTATTATAAAATGTAAGATTGGGTTGCACGTTATAACTTAATACTTTAGACGCTTCTTCGTAGCTCTTATTGAATCGAGACCAAGGTACACTATCTCTTTGAATTTGTTTTTTAACTATATTTTGGGCATCCATTAATGCTAAACTAAAGGGATCAAAAAGGCGATTGATTGCATGAGAAACGGTTAATCCAGGAATTCCATTATGGCTTGCTCCTTTCATAGAAAAATTTTGCCAGAAGAAATTATTCGCTAAGGAGGATTTCTTTTGTTTTAAATACTGATCTAGTTTTTCGACTGATTTTTCATGTCCGTCTCCGTGTCGTTCGCTTCCACTAGAAAAATAATAGAAGAAATTCTTTTCAGGTATATTTTTAATATTGGATTGAAAAGATTCAAATGCTTGCTGTTGTACTTGATCTCCGAAATCAAAAAAAGCAGTGCTACTTCCAACAACGGCATTAAAACGATCAAATCGTAAAGACAAAGCGTAACTTGCAAAAATGGCTGTTCTAGAATGGCCGATTATTGTTTTAAAATCAGCAACTGGATAAGACACGGACAATTGGTCAAAAAGATCATCGGCTAAAAAATTGGCAAATTCTTCCGCTCGTTTCTTACGATGATTGGGAACCGTCCACTCACTTCTTGTTCTACCTTCTAGACTAATTCCTACGACAATGACTTCTGGAATTTCCAAAATAGATGTTAAGTAATCAATCGTTTGAATAACGTAATTATAATTGATTGTATTTTGTCTATCTAATACATAGAAGACTGGATATTTAATGTCTTCAGAAACCAATTGTGCTTTAGGTAAAATTATTTCATACCGAACGGAATCTCCAAGCGAAGGATTAAACGCCACTTTTTGAATTGGGTTTTGATAACTAATATAGTCTTGTGCCGCAAGTTGAAACCCAAGAAAAAAGAGGATTAAGCAAGTAAATATTCTCATTTTTTTATGCCTGTTTTATTTTATACAAATATACAGAATTAGCAAATCGATGCCTAATTCCGAAAGCGGAATAACATATAAATGTTTTACTTACCTTATTCATTTTGTGCTATCCATTATTTAATTTTTGGTGCTTCTTTTTGAAGTACCAATACATAAGGAATACAATAAGAATACCAAGAAGTATAAATGGGCCGAAAATTCCTAACATAAATACGACTCCAACGATCCATCCACCTCCTGATTTGGCATCTAAAGGGTTGCCAAAGCTTTTCGTTTCCCATGTTAGTTTTTCTAGATTTTGAGTGGAGAATTGATCTATTTTATCAAAATATATTTGGGCATTATTGGTCGCTTTTGAAAAATCAAAGTTATCTATTTTTTTGCCGTAATTAATAAATAAGTTATCGGACGATTTTGGCTTTAGATTGGTAAAATTATATTTTAAGATCCTTTCATCTTCATTCCAACGGAAGATATCATTGGGTCGTAAACCACGCATTTTATTCATATTAATCGCTGGATCAAAATGGATTCGGATTTCTCCTTTTCCAATTGGAGGTTTCCAAGTTGCGCCCGTTTCTAAGAGATAAACAAAGCCGTTAACTTCTTCTCCACCATAGCCTCTTCGCACAAAAGTATTGTTGGTATTTACAATAAACCAGACTTCACATAGAGTGGTTGATTGAGGCGCAAATTTAGCGTTCCAAGTGTACCAGTTTTTTGTGTCGTAATCTTCCTCTATAGGAGATTCCTTTATAAGCACAGGAACCTTGTTGATTGTCGATTTTAAAGCATATAGATCATCAAATCGAATATCAAATCCATTGCTTCCATGGATAAAGTTTTCGAATGAGGAATTGATGGGATAGCCAATACGTATATCTACAGTGTCTGTACTATGATTAAGCAATTGGTATTGTCCTTTAACTACTGCAAATCCTGGATAGAGTTGAATGTTCACCTGCTCTTCAATCATCTGGATTTTTTGATAATCCGAAGAGTCTTCTTGGAACAGTAAAGAGAAATCACCTGTACCTCCAGCATTCCACATCCCCGGTTGAGCTACATTTGCAAAGGCAGAGGTATAAAAAAGAAGACATAGATTTAAGATCATCCATTTCATAATTCAATATTTTTAGATGGAAGTTGTTTAAGAATTATGGTGCAAATCGAAGGTGATTACTTTTTCAATTGTTTCAGCGTAGATTTCAGTCTATTGATTTCTTTATTTTTTAGTTTATCGAAAAACTTCCTTTCCGATTTAGCGACTGTTTTATTGGCTTTGTTTAGAAGTTTATTTCCATTTTTTGTTAGGACAATAATTTTAGCCCTTGTATCCGAAGGATTATTTTTACGTAGGATCAGCTGTTTCTCTGCTAATGTTCGTAAGACTTTAGACGTCATCATGATATTAGCATCTACAAAATTAGCCAACCGAACTTGCGTAATTTTTTCTTCTGCTTCTTCTAATGTTTGAATGCCAGAGAGCAACATAAATTGTACATGAGTGAGGTCATGTTTTTTTAATGCGTTTTTAATATGTCGTTGCCATGCATTAGCAGATTTCCATACATAAAAACCGAGGGGTTGTTTAAATTTGACGACTTGTTTTTCCATTACGACGAAAATTAAGCGAGTATATTTTAATAACTTTGAATACAGAAGGTTTATGTAATCAAAGTTACTATAAAATAGATGGAAAGGCAATTGAATTGAAACTTATACTTTTAAGTATCTTCGTCTTCTTTGTCCTTACTTCGATCTTTTATGATGTAAAGTGGTCTATTTCGAACGTTGTTATTAATTCTACTTATATATTCTCCTATAATACCCACACTTATTAATTGGATTCCACCTAGAAATAAGATAGAGAGCATTAGAGAGGTCCAACCAGGTTCGAAATCTTTAATAATAAATTTGGAATATAATGCGTACAACACGAGTAAGAAAGCGATAAAAGAGACTACAAACCCAGAAATGGTGACTAAACGTAAGGGGAAGTTAGAGAATCCCGTTATTCCATCCATAGCCAGATTCATCATTTTTCGAATGGTATATCCTGTTTCTCCTGAGTTTCGAGCATCCCTTTCATATTCGATGGCAGCTTGATTAAAACCAGCCCAAGCGATTTGTCCACGTAGGTATTTATTTTGTTCGGGCATTTGCTTGAGTACTTCCAATATTTTCTTATCAATAATTCGAAAATCACCCGTATCAATTGGAATATTTACTTTCGTTATTTTGGAAAGCATTCGATAAAAAACATTTGAAGTCGTTCGTTTAAAAATATTTTCCCCTTTACGTTTTTTACGTTGTGCATAAACCACTTCAAAGCCTTCTTTCCATTTTTGATACATGGGTTCAATTAATTCAGGAGGATCTTGGAGATCTGCATCTATAATTACAATCGCATCGCCTTTTGCTGAATCTAAACCCGCCGTTACTGCTATTTGATGACCAAAATTTCGACTTAAGTCAATGTATTTGACATAATCTAATGTAGCACTTAGCTCATGTAATAGTTTAAGTGATTGGTCTTTACTTCCGTCATTTACAAAGATTAATTCAAAGGAAACTTGGAGTTTATTACATACTTTGGTCAGTCGTTCCTGTAGTGGACGAATATTTCCTTCTTCATTAAAAATGGGTATCACTATTGATAGTTCCATATGGTCTTTGGCTAATTAATCGCTAGGTAAAAATGTAATTTCTAATTCATCAACAAACATCTCTTTTCCTTTAAAATTCCAAAGGTAGGTTGATAATTGGTCAAAATGAAAATTCGTAAATTCAAAATCTAATTCTCCAGTAACTTTCTGCCAATTGGGATTCCCTTCAATTATAGTATTTCTTTTTTGGAATGTTTTTTTCCCCCATTTATTTTTCACACTAATGACAAAAGCAACTTCAGTTCTTTTCTCAATTTTAACCCAAGCGGAATAAACCACTTTTCCTTTTTCTAAAGATGTTATCTTTTGAGCTCTTCCTTCGAATGGAAAAATATATTTATGGTCTTGATCACTTTTAAATCCAGAAGAGGAGTTCTTCCCCAATGTATTTTTTGTACTACAAGAGTCAATAGGTTCAAAGTTATTAAAATAAATTTGTTTAGCCTTAGTGTTTTCTTTATTCTGCCATTGCAATTGCTTTCTTGACCCTTTGGGCTTTAAAACGCAAAACATGTGGGTTTCTTGTATCAATTCGAATTGATGCGATAAACAAGGGTTAAATTCGACTAAAGTCTTATATTTTTTTGTATCTAAAATCATGTAATCTAAGACATGCGTATTCATAAAATGAATATAATCATCAATTTGATCTTTGGAAGGGTCCATCTTTTTTGTTATTCCTTTTCGATCAAAAACGATTAATCCTAAATTAGGCGCCGATCCTGCAATGAGCAAAACATGGGCATCTTTAGGTATATCTAATGCACTTGCGTCTCTAACCTTATTCACCACCCATTCTCCTGGTGGTTCATGGGGCTCCTTATGAAAAGTGAATATGCGCGACTTACATTCTACTATCATAAATATGCTCCAAATGCTCAAGAACAAATATATGCTATACCGAATCTTCTGATTTTGCTGATCTGACCAATGAGCTATAAGTTTTATTCCAAACAGATAAAATATCGTAATAAATGGGAAGACTATGACAATGGCATAATAATCATGAAAATCAAACTGTTTCCCCATAAGCACAAAGCCTATTAATGCGGCAAAGAAAAACGAAATGAATAAAAGTAAAACATCTCTTTTTTTTCGAAAATAAAATAGGCCAAAACCACCTAAAACGATAGCGTTAATAATTAAAAAAGGATACTGAAATACGTTAAAAAACAAGCGTCCATTCCTTTCTATCACCGTAATCAAAAATGCTTTAATCTCCTGAAATCCACCTATTGACCACAAAGGTTTAGCCTCTGCTAAAAATATATAATTCGATTGATAATGATGGTTTAAATACTTGATATATACAAACCAAGCGATGATACTCATACCACATAAAAAGCAGGCAAACGTATATTTCCAAATATCAGCATTGTTGTTTTTGTTTCTTTGAAACAGAAGAGTAAACCAGATAAATCCTACAAGAATAAGCCAATAAAGTCCCATGGACATTTTCACCAAAACTGCTATCGAAACCAACCCCAAGGTTTTATAAGCATCCTGCGACTCTTCATCCCTTCTAAATTTAAAAAAATAAAAGAGTGCCATTATAAAAAACGAAAAGGATACCGTATCAGGCAAATAAGAACTAGAAAAATAAGCCCATATCGGATTGGTTACAAATAGTAAGGTTAAAAATATTGCCCATATATTATTTTGAGTAAAAAAGGAAGCAAGCTTCAATAAGTACCACATTGCCAGCAAACTACACAAAAGAGTTAGCCCACGAAAAATCATACTTATTGAATGCCTACCAAATGGCTTTGCAATCATCGCAGCTAAATAGCTTTGTATCGGAAACTCAACCCCAACAATTCCTTCTTTTGAGTACTGTGCGTGTGTGGCAGGCTTAAAAAAATTCAGGCCATTATCATAATAATTCATGGCCAATGAAAGTCGATCAGAGGATGCCCAACAATGATGCCCCACTGGAGGTTTGTCTATTATTCCATCAAAATACCAAACAAACAAACCTATTACTAAAAGCAACGCAGCTAGTAATTGATGTTTATTTGATATAGAATCCATTGATTGAGTCAAGTTCTTCGTTTTAGATATACAAAAGTAAATTTTTAATTTTCATTATTACTTCCTTTTAAAACAAGTTCTAATTAAAGTTCCAATTTTTTATCTTTAACCCATCCTTCATTTTAATTTTTAAAACTAAAACAATAACCCATGCGGCTTCTATTCTTGTTTCTTTTCTTTTGCACTTCCCCTCTGTTTTCTATTGGCCAAAAAAATGTTCCTAATCAATCTTCTTTGAAACTAGAACAAATTATGAAAGGGAAAGAGTTTGTTGGGCATTGGCCAGAAAACCCTTTTTGGAGTGAGGATAGCAAATCTATTTATTTTGATTGGAATCCTGATAAAAATTTAACGAGTGACCTTTATAAGGTAAAAATAAATAATCTTGATAATATTAAAAAAACAAATATAGAAGAAGAAAGCAAATTAACTAATCGAGGTTATTACTCTAAAGATTTTAAATGGAAAGTATATAGTAAAAATGGAGACATTCACCTTATGAATACCTCAACAGGAAACATCCAATTGGTTACGAATACTTCTAGTTATGAATCACAACCTTTCTTTTCTGCTGATGACCAAAAAATATTTTATAGCCAATCTTCCAATTTATTTTCATGGGATATTAAAACAGGAAGTACAGAACAACTCACCCAATTTAAGCGAGAAAACAAACCCAAAGATTATGGACAACTTGAAAATGAAAAATGGCTAGAAAATGATCAATATAGCTATTTTGATATTTTACGGAAACGAAAAGAAGTGGATGAATTGCGCACGGCTAAAAATGAAGATTTAGAACCTAAACGCCCTTTAGACATTTATATTGGCAAAAAAAGTGTTTCTAGTCTAAAGATCAGTCCTGATCAACAATTTATAATTTATCGCCTAACAAAGCGAGCTGATCCTAGAAGAACAAAAGTACCTGATTTCGTAACAGACTCTGGATATTTAAATGACTTAAGATCAAGACCTAAAGTAGGCTCAGTTGAAGACAGTTATGAAACATGGATATACGATAGAAAAACAGAAAGTACTTACCAACTAAATATAAAAGATATTCCTGGTATTTTTGATCAACCTGCTTTTTTGAAAGATTACAATTCGAATAAAAAAGCAGAAGAAGAAAAAGATAAAACCCTGCGTAAAGTCATTGTGCATGGGCCAAAATTTTCTACCGATGGAAAAGCTTTTGTGGAAATAAAAGCATTAGACAATAAAGATCGATGGATCATGGCGCTAGACCTATCAAATGGTAATCTGAAACTCCTAGACCGACAACATGACGATGCATGGATTGGTGGTCCAGGAATTTATGGTTGGAATCGTGCAGGAGGGAATACAGGCTGGATGCCTGACAACAAAACCATTTGGTTTCAATCAGAAGAAAGCGGTTACTCTCATTTGTATACCATGCCATTTAATGGTGGAAAGAAAAAAGCATTGACTAAAGGAAAGTTTGAAATTATTAATGTCCTTTTTTCTAGGTACAAAAAGTGGTTTTATATCGTTTCAAATATGGATTCTCCATTCGAACATCACATCTATCGTCTGCCTGTTTCTGGTGGAAAAATGGAAAAGATGACTACTATGAAAGGTGGACATGAAATGAGCATGTCTCCTGACGAAAGCCAAATTGCATTTCGTTTTTCTACAAGCAACCAACCTTGGGAATTATATGTAATGCCCAACGAGCCAGGAGCAAAAGCCACAAAAATAACCAAGTCTACAACCCCCGAATTTGATTCTTATGCATGGCGCACACCAGAGATTATCCGATTTAAAGCCGAAGATGGCGCTATGGTTCCAGCTAAATTATATAAGCCCAAAAATCCGTCGGTTGGTGGCCCAGCAGTGATTTTTGTACATGGAGCGGGTTATTTACAAAATGTACATACTTGGTGGGGTTATTATTTTAGAGAGCAAATGTTCCATAATCTGCTTTGCGATAATGGTTATACCGTACTAGATATTGATTATAGGGCAAGTGAGGGTTATGGTCGTGATTGGAGAACAGCCATTTATCGTTTTATGGGAGGTAAAGATCTTGACGATCAAGTAGACGGAGCTAAATACTTAGTTGAAAAACATGGTGTAAATCCTGACAAAATTGGAATTTATGGCGGATCTTATGGAGGGTTCATTACTTTAATGGCCATGTTTACCAAACCTGGGGTTTTTAAAGCAGGTGCAGCTTTACGATCGGTAACAGATTGGGCACATTATAATCACGGTTATACTTCTAATATTTTGAACACTCCTGTTCAAGATAGTATTGCTTTTTATAAGAGTTCTCCAATATATCATGCGGAAGGTTTACAAGATCATTTACTCATCTTACATGGTATGATTGATACTAATGTCCAATATCAAGATGTTGTTCGACTTGCTCAACGGCTTATTGAACTAGGCAAAGATAATTGGGAATTAGCAGTTTTCCCTGTTGAAGGACATGGTTTTTCCGAATCAAGTAGTTGGGCAGATGAATATAAACGGATATTTAAGCTTTTCCAATTGCAGTTAAATAGTGAATAAAAAAAGAGGGATGGTTAGAAACCATCCCTCTTTTTTTTATTTTTTTATTTTTTCATAGGGCTTTTCTTCATAGTATTGAACCGTCATTTTTCGTACCACTCCAGAAAGCAAAATTAAAGCGAGTACATTAGGGATAGTTACAAAAGATAAGGCGGTATCTCCTAGACTCCATATGGTATTTAAACTCGTAATTGCTCCAACAAAGTGAAAGGCTACAAACACGATTTTATACGGTAATATGGCTTTATTCCCAGCAAGATAATGAATACATCGATCGCCATAATAACACCAAGAAATAGAGGTAGAAATTCCAAATAAAAAAACACTAATGACCACAATGTATGTCCCTGTTTTACCTAAAGCTTTTCCATAGGCCAATCGAGTAAGGGGCGCCCCATTTTCAACTGCCTGTCCATAAAGTTCTTGGTAGGAGTTTCCTTCACTATCTATTGCTTTTTCTTGATTTGGAAAAATCATACCCGTAAATGGCTGTGTTTCTTTTTCATCAATAAACAACTGCTCGACTGCTACTTCATGCCAAGCTAAACTTAAATTGTTAGATGCACTTAAATCGACCTTTCCTTCTTTATAGGTCAATGCAAAATGCGCTTTATCAATTAAAATTTGATTCACAGGTTCGCCTTTAGATACCAAACTAATATCGCCAGACGTTAAAACAATGTCGGTTGAAATCGTGGTATTCCAAACCCCTGTACTTAAGATTACCAATGCAGTAATCGTACAAATAATCAATGTATCAATGAGTGGCTCCAAAAGCGCCACAGTCCCTTCGGAAACAGGTTCATCCGTTTTAGCTGCAGCGTGCGCAATAGAGGCAGAACCTTGTCCTGCTTCATTTGAAAACAAACCTCTACGAACTCCCCAAAGCATAGTTTGAATAAAGACGCCTACTCCTGTTCCTGCAATTCCAGCAGTTGGATTAAAAGCCTCTGTAAAAATGAGTAAGAAAGAAGGTATCACTTCTGTATAATTAATTCCCAAAACAAGCAATCCTCCAAACACATAAATTCCAGCCATAAATGGAGCAATAATCCCGGTTACTTTTCCTATTCTTTGAATTCCCCCTAAGACTACAACCCCAACGACCAAAGCAGTAAATAACCCCGTTGCCCATACGGGAATCGCAAACTCAGACCACATTAAGTCAGATATCGTATTGGATTGAATCGCATTTCCACTTAACATCGCAGTAATCATGAGAAAAAAAGCAACAAACATCGCCATAGGTTTCCAATGTTTACCTAAACCATGTTCAATATAATACATTGGGCCTCCAGCTACACTACCCGTATTTTCACCTGTAGATTCTGCACGAAAACGTTGAGCAAGCGTGACCTCTGTATATTTCGTGGCCATACCCAAAACAGCAGTTACCCACATCCAAAATACAGCACCTGGTCCACCAAAATGAATGGCAAGCGCTACACCCGCAATATTACCAATTCCAACTGTAGCAGAAAGCGCAGTCGTCAATGCTTGAAAATGAGAAACATCTCCTTTGTGATCAGGATCATCATATTTACCCATCGTAACCGCAATTCCATGTCCCAAACGACGAAATTGAATAAAGCCTAAACGGATCGTTAAAAAGACGCCTGCGCCTAATAACATAATAATTAAGATCGGTTGAATAAACCAATCTATTGATTCTTGAATCGTTAAAATAAAATCTTCCATAACTTTTTTTTACAAGGTTAATGGAGTATTCATTTCGTTTTAGGTATTGACAGGATTTTATTGTTTTTTATCAGAAAAAAATAGAATTCTAATCAACTGACAAAATAATGTCAGAAGACAAAAAACCTGTTTTTATAATGATTATAGCCTAATTTTTATTTTTTATTTTTTTTCGAAATGAATATTGGAAGGATGTACACGTAATTTGATTTTACGGTTTTTTTGGTAGGCAAATAAGACTTTTTTCAAATGACTACGCTCTACCTCAGAGGTCCAATTATCAAGGCCGAATGACGAATTCAAAATCGGATCAAGTAGTCGATTAATCTCATTATAATCTTTAATATCATAATCCCCTGTTTTATAGGATTTAGGTTGTATCTCTAACCAACCTAGTTTAGGATCATTATTTGCTTTTTTTCTAGCTTCAGCAAAACTAAGAAAAAGAGAAAAAGGTTTTTCAGTATAGGAAACCGCTTGTGTTTGTATATGAGGAGGAATGGTCAATATTACTTGATAATTGTATTTATTCGTTTGTATTTTTTTCTGAATAAAAAACAAATGCATCTCATCGGGTTGTGGGAAATAGTTTTTTGTCATCTCTTTTACCCAACTCAATGCTAATGCAAAGAACAACATGATCAATATAGTTTTAAATGCACAGCTAAAAAAGATGCCCCAAAATACCGTATCTTCTAAATTTAATTTCAATACTTGTGCAATAAGGGTACATGCAATACTTACAACAGATAAATAAGCTAAGAGCTTTATTCCTCGTTTTTCAAAGGACTCCCATAAGATAAGTCCTAAGAAGGACAAAGTAAACATGGCGTATATAAAATCGACTGAGTAAATAAATGCTGCTTTGGACGGAATAATAACCTTGGTTATCATTAAAATAGAAACCGCCGTACAAATAAAGAATGTAGTACCTACAATAAATAACCAAGCATCTGACTTAACAAACTTACCAATTGATCTAGGGATATGCTTAAAACAAGGCAAAGCCAATAAAATCAATGCGCTATTGATAATAGACAACATGCTGCGCAAACCTTCATATACACTATTATCGAATTCAGTAAGTTCAGATGAGTTTTTTAATTGATGCGCATGAAAGACATCCACCACTCCCGAAAATGCCCAAATCAAAACCGCAAACGACAACCACATTAAGCCTTTGTCCTTCTCTCCTTTATCTTGATCTTTTGTGATATGCCCCCAAATTGCCCATAAAGCCATGAAAGCAAAAAAGCCAATGGTGATTTGCCATAATCCAAAAAATTGATAGAGATATGAAACGGCTTCTACTGACATACAATTAATTTGAGTCGTCTAATTCTTCCATTAATTCATTACGCATACTGTTGGTTTCATAATGAGTACGTGTAAAATTACACCATTTACAATCCTCTTTTCCACATCCTTCAAAAAACTCAAAGTTCTGAATTTTTTGATAGGAATCTTTAATTTGATTTCGCACAATTTCTACTTGCTCTGGGACAAACTTCAATTTTTTACGTTTAAATGCTTTTGATTTAGGATCAGGTTCTACATAATCTATTTCACCTTCGGTGACGATGGATTGATTGGCTTTATGATTTTCCAAAAGCAATTTATAGAAAATTAATTGTCTCCAATAATTCCCTCCAATATGATCTTTGGTGGCAGGCTTCACATGTCTTGCCTGTGGTCTACTCGTTTTATAATCGACTACACGGACTTTTTGTTGTTCAAAAAATTCTACTTTATCTATACTTCCTGTGATGGGTACTCCATCTACTTCTACATTTCGAAGGTTGTGTTCTAATTCCACTTTTTTATGCCAAGCTGCCAAACGATCTTCATAATAAAGTGGCAACATTTGCCGCCCAAGCATCAAGCGTCTACTATACTGGTCTTTGGAAAAATATATGCGTTGACGTTCCATTTCAAATTCAAACTCCTTGACTAGGTCTTCTTTCTCAGGAAAGTTATGCTGTGGATCTGCCTTCATTTTTTCAAACAATCTACGTAAACCATGATGCACTGCCGAGCCATAAGCTGCCGCTTCACTTGACATACTAGGAATGCGAATAACATGTTCAAAATAAAAGCTTAAAGGACAATCTAAAAACCGAGAAAGGCTTGTAGCACTCATCACATAGTCTTCAAGTAATACTTTAAGTGCTTCTTTAGATAGAGGAAATTCTAAGCTTGGTTTTTCTGCATGGGTAAGCAGTAAAAGTTGTGTTTCAACGATTTGATCATCTGTCAATTTTCTTGTATTCTCTTCTAATTTTTCACTTAAGAAAAGTTCATCTACAAACCTTGCTTTCTGTTTTTCTTTTCCAGCCAAATCAGTAGAAGAATACGAAATTTGAAGAAATTCTTTTGCCCGAGTCATTGCTACATAAAATAATCGTCTAGCAGATTCCATCGCATCTTCTGTACCAGAATAAGTTAACGTTTTTGGGAAAAAGAAACCTCTATTACCTGAATTTCTCGAAGGCTCCCAAGTATCTGCCAAGCAATTGATCATAAAGACATATTTAAATTCTAGCCCCTTAGAACTATGCGCGGTTATTAAATTGACTCCAGTGTCTTCAGAATAAAACACCTTCATTAATCCAAGTTCCAGATTGTTGTCTTTCATTTGGTTAATAATGCTCAAAAACTTCTTTGCTTTTAGGTCAGGATTACGAATGGCTTCTTTTCGAACAAAATCAAAAAATGTAGAGAGTACTTGAACCAACCACAATTTCTCTTCATGCTGACTAAGGTATTTAATTAATCCTGTTCGGTTAATTAATCGTTCAATGAGATCGGGTAATGAGCAATTGGCATAATCAATAATCAACTCATCAATCAACTTCCCAAGTCGTAGCATTTGGTCTGCGGTTTCAAACCGCATGCCTCTTAATCTTTTTTCATGAAGTAATAAATCCCGCCAGTTAATGATTTCATCTCGACGATCTCCTTTGATCTTTTCATATCGATCTTTTGATTGAAATACAGTAAGTCGTGCAATCTCATTGGGTTTAATTCCCATTTGACGATAATGCATTATTTCAAACAATAAAGACTCTCCAGAATGCGGCTTTTCAAATTCTTTACTTAAATAAAAAATAAAATTGAGCAGGTTTTTAACGAGTGGTGTTTCAAGGATATTTACTCGTTTTTTAGCGGTATAGGGAATTCCCTTTCGATTGAGAAGAGAAATAATATTTCGAGCCTGTTTATGCTTAGAATAAATAATAGCAATCTCACTAAGCATCACACCATCTGCTCTTAAATTTTCAATTTGAGCAACGATATCGGCATCTTCATGTAAAGGGTTCGGATACTTATAAAAAACAGGCTTTATCTTTGATTTCGCCACCGTAGGATTGGCTGCTTTAAGGTTTTTATCAATTTTTGCCTTTTCCAATTGGTTGACTAAACGTAGCTCGTTTTCTTCGATCAATGTTTTTGCCGCATCTAGAATTTCTTGAGAGGATCGATAGTTTTCTTTAAGGACGACTAACTCAATATCTTCATGTTTTTCATAAAAATCGGTTATATTTTTAACCCTTGCCCCTTGAAATTCAAAGATGGATTGATCATCGTCTCCAACAACAAATACATTGGGTTTATTCCAATAATCAATCAACATTTTTAATACATGGTTTTGAGAACCATTGGTGTCTTGAAACTCATCGACTAAAATATAAAGGTATTGCTCTTGATAATTCCTTAGTAAATCTCCATTATTTTTAAACGCATCGACTACCCAAAGAATCATATCCGCAAAATCGTAACGTTTCCGTTCCCTCATTTTTTGTTGATAAACCTTATACAACTTTGCGGCCGCAATTAATTTAGCCACTTTCGCTTTTTCAGCCACAACGAGTGGTTCTCTAAGGTCACCTTTTTTCTTATTTCCTCTATTTATTTTATACAAAAAATCAGGATTGTCTTTTAGACTTTCAATATAATCTTCGCCTTTTTTAATTACTAATTCCTCCGTCCAGCTTTCCTGCTTCATTCGATCCATTAAGTTTCGAATTTTCTTTTCAAAGACAAAGCCATCGCCTTTTAACGGACGCAACAAATGACCATCTTCTAATTCGTTGATTATTTCTCGAATTAAATCTACACGTTCCAGTTGAGAGATTGGTTCCATTTCAGCCATTCCGAAAAAGGAGAGATTGTCTTTTATTACACTATTACAAAAGGAATGAAAAGTATAAATATGGACTTTATGGCTCTCTGGGCCTATAAACTGTAATAGGCGTTCTCGCATAGCTAAAACACCTGCATCCGTATACGTTAAACAAAGGATGTTATGTGGATCGGTATCGGTATCTTTCAGTATTTTACCAATTCTTGCGCTAAGGATGTGCGTCTTTCCTGTACCAGGTCCCGCAACCACCAACACGGGACCATCAATAGTATCTACTGCTTTTTTTTGGGCCGCATTTAATTTGCGTACTTCCTCTTCAAAGGTTTGATCATAAACCTGTTTTTTCTTATCGTTTTTCTTACCCATATTTATTTTTGTAGAATCTATCAAAGATAAAAAATCTTTGGCTATCCAAGGTTTCATTCGATACTTATTTATTTCGGTAGTATTGAATTGATTTATTAACGATTTAAAAACGAATCTTAGAAAAAAATTAACTAAAATTCACCTGCAAATCATTAGCTTGCTGACCTAAATATTTTTGCTTGTTTTCTAAATTTAATTCTTATAAGAAAGTTGTTTAAATTTGATGGTTATGAAAAAAATATTCACATCAAATCATTTTGTTTTTCTTTTTATTGGAACCATTGGTTTACTAACGGCTTGCCAATCCAAAGAGCAACAAAAAGCGAATACCTTATTCACTCAATTCTTCAAAGCACACCCAATGGTTGAAACTGAAGATCTAGAATGGAAAAAACTGGTAACCGTTTATCAACAAGGAAATTATGAGGATGCACTGAAACGTTTAAAAGTGATGGCAGAAGGAAATCCTAAAAATGCAGCGATTTCCTTTTATTTGGGGAATACGTATCTTAGTCTTTTAGAAAGCAAAAAAGCAATTACTGCTTTCCAAAAAATCTATGAATACCCCAATGATTGGCAAGAAAAAACCAATTGGTATTTAGGTTTAGCTTATTTAAAAAATGGAGAATTGGAAAAAGCTCAACGCTTATTTTGGAATATTGCTAGAGAAAAAGAAGGTTTTCATAAATTTGATGCACGCATGTTAGTGAATAAACTTTCTAACAAAGTAGGCAGTTACGAAGCTCAATAATTATTTAATTTGTCTTTATTAAAAAAATTAGCTGGAGATACGGCCATTTATGGTTTAAGTACGATCATTGGTCGAGTACTTAACTTTCTATTAGTTCCATTATATACACGGATACTATTAGACTCAGAATACGGTGTTGTTGCTGAATTCTATGCCTATGTAGGCTTTTTAAATGTGATTTTTATTTATCGAATGGAGACTGCTTTTTTTCGCTTTGGCAATGAAGCGAAGCAAAGGCAACCCGTGTTTAATACCGCAGCCTTTTCTATTTTTTGTAGTAGTTTATTTTTCGTTGGTTTATTGATCTTATTTTCCCAACCCATTGCCAATTTTTTAGAATATCCAGACAAACGTATTTTTGTTATTTGGTTTGCCTTTATCATTGGATTTGATGCTTTGTCTGCCATCCCATTTGCACGATTACGGTTGGAAGGTAAAGCCATACAATTCGCCACCATTAAATTCATTAATATTGGCTTAAATATTGGCTTTAATCTATTCTTCCTTTTACTCTGTCCATATTTAATAAATCAGGGTTTCACGGCGTTTGAACATATATACAATCCCGATTTTCAAATCGGATATATTTTCATTTCAAACTTGATTGCTAGTGCTGCAACCCTATTACTTTTAGTTCCTACCTATTTCTTTAAAACTAAGCATCCTCAAACGATCGATCTTCCTTCGTCTAAAAAAGCACCTTGGTTTGATAAAGCACTTTGGAAAAAAATGTTTCGATATGCTGGGCCATTGGTTATTGTCGGTTTTGCGGGGATTATTAACGAGACATTAGATCGAGTTTTACTCAAAAATTGTTTAGAAGGCGACTTAGATTATCGAACTGCTCAAATTGGAATTTATAATGCGAACTATAAGATTGCCATGTTGATCACTTTGTTTACTACTGCATTTACCTATGCAGCAGAGCCCTTCTTTTTCAGTAATGCCAACCGAGAAGATGCTAAAGACATTTATGCTATCGTAGGACAAGTTTTTGCAATGGTTGGCTGCATTGGTTTCCTTGGGATTATGCTTTATATTGACATCTTTAAATATTTTGTGGGAGCTGACTTTCGGGATGGATTAAATGTGGTACCGATTATTCTTATTGCCAATATCTTTTTAGGTTTATATTATAATATTGGGATTTGGTATAAATTGACTGACAAAACGATTTATGGTGCTTTTATATCTATTGGAGGGGCTAGCATCACCATCATATTGAATCTTATTTTAATTCCTAAAATTGGGTATTTAGGTTCTGCCTGGGCGACCTTGGTTTGTTATGTAATCATGGTTTTCTGTAGTTATTTTATTGGGAAAAAACATTATCCTGTTCCCTATAAGGCAGGTCGAATATTAACGTATATAATAAGTGCAATTACTATTTATTTAATAAGCCTTCCACTTAGGGAATATTTGGGCGTAGGAAGCATCCTTTTATTTGCAATGAATACCATTTTGTTTTTAAGTTATCTAGGTACTTTGCTTTTTGTAGAGCGCGCTTTCTTTAAAGAAATCTTAGCGAAGAAAGTTTAATTTAACGAATAAACCAGCTTTTTACTTTTGCCCAAAAACCTTTAGGTTCTATTGTTTCTTCCTCAATTATAGAATCGAGTGGTTTAATCTTATCTTCAATAATTTCTTTATCTCCTAAATCTACATATTCCGACAATTCACTTCGCATTTGCTGGAGTGCCTCTCCTAATGGAAAGTCTAATAATTCCTTTGCTTTTTTGATATGATCCCCACAAAACCAAGCCGCATTGGGTGGATGGCCAACAAAACCAGGTTCTTCGGCTTTTTTATACCATGCCTTATCCGATGCTGTTTTTTTGAAATAAAGTAAATCCCCAAGTTCAGGATCTGACAAATCAAAACCAGAAGAGCAAAGTTCACACATTGGAGGTTTCATATACTTTATTTTAAAAACAAATTAATTGTATTTTCTAAAATAGAAATTTTTCGTTTCTTATTCTAATCTTTTGTCTTCTTGCCTACTTACTTTGGCTAAGGGATAGCAACGGAATGCGCGCAGGAACGAGCACATTGGAGTGTATAGCCCGACCCTAAAAAATGCAGTTTTTTAGGGATAGCCCCATATAAAAAAGGAAAGAG
>JAHDCJ010000056.1:0-19824 GCA_020629935.1 Saprospiraceae bacterium
TTCGTTCAGATGCATAAGTATCACCAGTAGATAAATCTCTTAATACATAATAAATAGAATCTTGTAGATCCGTATCCGTTAAATCATTATCATACATAGACAACTCATAATTACCATCAACTACATTTAACGGATTAACAACTTGTACGTCAAATGGTCCGTAGTTCTCTTGATAAACTAATTTTGGAGCGAATCCGTTCGCTAAAATTTCGTCTTCAGTAGCTTGCGTTAATCTTAGATAATTTCTAGAGTTACCCACTCCATCAATTCTAGTAATTTGCGGAGAGTCTCCATACTTAGCATTAACTATAGTTCCATTATTTTCTACTGCCGTAATATGTGGAATAGCTGTGGCTACCTTAATATTTCGACGTCCAGCAATATAATTCTTATCCTGACCTGTGTTTGTCACTGGGTCAAAAGTTTGAAAATTATTATGTGCATAAGCAACAGTAGAAAAATAGTATTTTTTATGGTTAACTAAACGACTATCTCCTGTGGCAAATAAATCATTTGTAATATTAAAAGAGTGAAGTACTCCTTGGTCAGGTCCATCAACTTTTTCAACTGGTACTTTAAATCCAAAGAATTCTGGATCTGAATAGTTTACATAGTTAACGATTTTACCAATTCCATCTTTAATATCTACGATGGCAACTTCTCTTGCTTTTTCAGGATCATCATATTCAGAAGATGACACTGTTGCATCAGCTAATTGATATAAGATATAACCTTGGAACTTATAAGTAGTATCTCCAGAAGAAGGTGGTGCAAAAGGCTCTCTTTCTTCATAATTTTCACCCACATTATTTCCAGAAACATTTCTTAAATTAATGATAAGCTCTTTGTCTAATTCTACTACTTCCATTTCTGGAGCATCAGGACCATCTACAATATCAAAACAATTATCAAATAATGCCTGAGCAATATCATCTGCATCAAGAAGCGGTTGGAAGCTAGGACAAGGATATTCTCCTTTTGGTATCCAAACTGCTCCAATAATCACCTCATTGAATGCACCTGGCTCTAATCGGAAAGGTCCAGAAGCTTGAACAAAACGTCGATCTGCAGGCGCATTATTCTCGCTACACTCAGACCAAACAGTAGCACCCGATGGCGCACTAGGATCACTTGGGAACATATAAGGTGTGGCAAATGTTCCTTGTTGGTATCCAGTTCCTCCAAATTCTACAGGAGAACCATCTTTCCAAAATCCTGACATATAGCCATAGAAATCTTGAGCAATCTCTGGGTTACCATTTACGGTAAAGTCATTATTATAATAGATAAAAGCTGACATTCCTAATTCTGCACCATTTTCATCTTTTGGTCCACGGAAATAATCAACTCCCAACATAGGAACTTCATCCGCTCCATATCCATTAACACCTTCACAATCTGCATCAATGGCATCTCCATTATAAACGATACCAAGGTTTCGAGGTCGACCATCAACTACATCGATATTACATCCAACAAAGTCATCAGAATAACAACCTAAATCTGGATCAACCCACATTGCAATGTAAGTATCATTTAATGGAACTGACGCTTTATTAAGCATAGTATACTTATAAAAGGTCATATCATTAATTACATCATCTGTACTAAATCCAAAAGCAAGCGCTTGGATTTCCATACCAATTTGATCTCCATTCGTTTCTGTGTGAATGTTACCTTTATCATTATAAATCCAATAGATCATCTGGTCACCATAAGTAGATCCAGAAACATCTGCTGCATCACAACCTGATACTCCAATAATTGGAATATCTCCTTTTTTAGGATCATAAAGACCATCTCCATCTGCATCGAAGAAAGGAGCTAAGTCTTGAAGAGGTAAAGAGAATCCTGCTAAATCAGCGAATCGAGTATTTCCTTTAGCTGGCCATAAATATAGGTCAGTTGCAGGATCTCCATTGACTACAAAATCAGGATTACCATCACCATCATCATCAGCGATGTAATCATCAAGTAAATCATCAATGCTTTTACCAGAAACGGAAAAGTGACGATCCCATTTATTACATTCAGCTTGACTAGTTTCTCCATCACTATCTAATGGGCCAGGCCAAAAATCATTACCAGTTTGACGATAGGTTTGAGCGGCAATTTTTAAATTGCCCCCATCATCGAATCCGCCTACCCACACAGAGGCAGCGAAAATAGACGAGACTTCTCTTTCGCCTAAGGGTACATTAGGTACCACATAGCGACCATCAGAAAGGTCCCACCACATGTCTCCTCCTCCTAATAATCTTGCACGTACATTATTTACTTCAAGATCTATTTGGGAAGTAGAAGGGTTACAATCATTTCGTGAGCTAGCAGTTGGAGGTGGCGTCGGATTTGGATTATCCGGGTTCTCCATATTCTCTCTCGCGTCTAGCGAGGGAACTGCAAGCCCAAAAATGAGCAAAAAGAATAAAATAACTTTAAAATTATTCATAGCAGTAGCTTTAAATATATTAATCACAATTAGAATGTTAAAATAGCACCAATTCGAATTCGTCGAGGAAGACCATATAATCCGTTATTTTTCAAACGTAAACCATAAAGCAACTCAAAAGCAGCAGGATCAATTTGTCCATTTAATACTTGTGTTCCCTCAGCAGAATCTAAATATCCATCATCTGTAGCAGATTGAGTATAAGAATAAACTCCTACCACATTACCAGTGTTTAATAAGTTCTGAGAACGTGCGAATACATTCAATGACAATGGTTTCTTTCCATCTTTTCCTCCAATTTGAATATCCTTATCTACTCGGATATCAATTTGAGAAGTCCATGGTAATCTTGCTCCATTTAAGTTTCCTACCGTTTCTGTTCCATCAAAAGGAACAGGTCTATTGGTTTTAGTAAATGGTCGTCCAGAAGCCACTTTTAATAATAAGTTAACTCCAGTATTTGCAAGAATGTTTTTACCACCAATCTTTGGTCCTGTATACTTATCTCCTCCTCCATAACGGTAATCAACGATTCCGTTAAATGTATGGCGTTGGTCATAGTCGAATGGGAAAATTACTCTTAAGTTACCTCTACTAGATGCTCCACGTTGAGAAGTTGTACTTGATCCTGTACCTTCTGCAAATTGTAACGTATAGTTAGCAACTAATCGTAAGTTCTTGGTTCTTCTCATGTCGTATTGGAATGAAAATCCTTTTACTGTACCAAAATCTAAGTTATCATAAGAATCGTACGTAGATACAGGATAAGCAAATGTATACTGTCTGAATTGAACCATATCTCTAAGCTCTTTATAATAAGCAGAAAGCTTAATTGCAGAACTGTTAGAAACTCTTTGTTGGAATCCAATCTCGAAATCAACTGTTTTAGAAGGTTTTAAGTTTGGATTATTAATACCACCTGAATTCACCAAGTTTTCAAAGAAATAGTAATCTAAAGCAGTCGCTAAAAATCGTCCTTCTGGTCTTCTTGTTAATACATCGTAATGTGCGAAGAAACCAGCATCTTCAGAAATTGGGAATGAGAATGCTACACGAGGCATGATGTTTACTTGAGGCTCATAATCTTCAAAAGAAAGACTAGGATCAAAGTCATCATTTTTGATATTATCTGAAGAACCGTTTGTCAAATAAGGACTAGGACGAGTTCCTCCAAAAATAGCATTTGCTCCGTTAACTGCAGTACCTCCAGCAGTATACCATTGCTCACCATCTCGGTAAGCTGTTACACTTTGTGGATTGTCAATATTATCTACATAAACGGTCCAATCAGGTTGTGCATTTGGACTATGAGATAAATTTCCAGATTCTGCTACACTTCGAGTTCCATATAAAACAAATGGATCTTTCAGTACTTCTTGGTTGGCATCAAATCGATCTACCCGTACACCTACGTTAAAGTAGATATCTTTAAAGGTAAATTTATCTTGAATATAAGCTGCGGTGTAAATTGGTTGAGAAGGAGCAACAGGTCGTAATAAGTCTCCTCTTGCATCTCTTTGAGTAAAGAAGTCACTGAAAGAAACATCTCCAGAAACTTTGTTACCTAGGTAATCATGTCCCCAATAATCTAAAAATCCTGCTCCACCACCTGCAATAATTTCATTGGCAGAAAATAAATCTAAAGAAAGATCTGAAGGATTAAGTCCATGAAGATTTACATAATCTGTACTAGCTACTCCAAGCTGCTCTCTCACTGATTGAGCGAAAGTTCCTGCTTCTGTAGATACTTCATTATAATCGATTCGGATAACATTCCCCATCTCATCGAGTACTTCTATTGGATTGGATACATCCAATTCAATATCTGCATTCACTAATTGATCACCAATTTGCCACAATCCTACAGGATTAATGTCATATCCTCGATCTATACGTTGTTCATATAAAAACCCAAATTGTAAACTGTGTTTACTTGGATTTTCAACTCCAGGCTTTGATAAATCAAAAGCACCTTTTGCGTTAAATGAGTATTGGTTCGTTTCAAATTTGTTATACAAATCTCTAGGGATACCATAATTTTGGTGTAGCATGGTATTCTCTACAGTTATACGACTAAGCGCAGAACCAAAAATACCATTATAAATTTGTAGTCCATTATCGTTAATACCATCATATTCAGCCCATCTTGCTAAAGCAGGGTTAGCTGCACCAGCAGTAAACGCTCCTAAGTTAGTACTAAAACCAACTAAAGAATCTAATGGTCCAATACCTGGTCTAAATGTAGTGGCATAAACGGGTTCTCTTGTATTATTCCAAGAACCTACATGCCCATAATCAAACAATCGATCTTCATGCACATTATCTTGTTGTTGATCTAAAGTGTTACTATAGTCAAATTGTAACGTATAATATACATTTTGAATCCAAGAAGTATTTTCACTTCTTTCATCTTCATCCAAAGATGGTTGACTAATTCGGTGACGGAATCTTAAATATCCCCGAGTGTCACGCTCTGTAACAAATGGGTTTCTTGCGCTATTTACTAAAGCCCAAGAATCAAAACCTTGTCGATCTTTTGATCCACGATAGTTTCCACCAAGCGTTACATCAATTGCTTTACTTAATCGGAAATCTAATTTGGCATTTGCTGACCAATCCAATCCTCTAGCATTTGGTTGTGCTTTTTCCAATGTAAAATCATCTGTAGTAATAGTTGAGATTCTTGGTACATAACCTGAGTTCACTAAAATTAATGGATCACTTTCTACTAATGCTTGGTATTCATCAGTAGCTTTCCATGAACCCACCCATCCAGGTACATTATCTCCTAAAGTAGTAAATTGCCCAGAAACACGAAATCCGATTATAGATTCTTTGGCTTCTGTTCCATCTGCTTTAGTAACAGTCTTTTGAAGAATAGGACCAGAAAGTGCCGCATTGACAAAATTAAAATCAAATGGATCTAAAAATTCAGATGTTTCTACCTCTAAACTTCCAGCAAATTTATTTGATGGGCCTTTAGTCGTAATAGAAACAATACCTCCAGTTACATCACCATATTCGGCAGGTAATCCAGAAGTAATTACTTGTAATTGTTCTACATCTGCAGCATTTACGGTTGCTCCTCTAGTACGAACACCATCTACATAGATGATATCATCTCCAGAACGAGAACCCCGAATACTCAAACCAGAACCTTCTCTAGCATTGGAAGAAATACCCGCAGTGGTTCCTACTAAAGTAGAGACACTCTTTGTGGGTAGCCTTTCCACATCATCGGCGGTTAGGGTTTGTCCTCCAACAGTGTTATCCGCTTCAATCAGCGGAACCACATATTCGATTACAACAATTTCAGTAAGATCAACTCCTACTCCCATTTCCACATCAAGAGGTACTGTTTTACTTACCCCTACGACTACGCCTTTAATCTCTTTTGGAGAATAACCGACATACTCGATTTTCACATCATAAGTACCTGGATCGAATGCGGTAAGATTATAATTACCATCAAAATCGGTCTGGGTACCAGTAACTAAAACTCCATCTTTCCAGATTGTTACCTCTGCGAAAGGGAGTGTTTCATTGGAGCTGCCATCAACGACTTTACCCTGGAGCGTTTGTCCATGGGCAAAGGCGGCGCAACCTACTAATAATAAAATTAAATAAATGTAACGTGCCATAAGCTGAATCCTTTTTAATTAAAAGACGAAAACTTTATTTTTCGACGAACACACAATGTTAATGAAATGTTAATGATTAACAAAATTATTTTTCAATAAAATATGTCGTAATACGACCCTTATAAACGATTAGAAGAAATCCTAACATTTAGACTTCTTTTTATCTTTTTTATTAATATAAATGCCAAACGTTCTTTAGACTCTACCGTCCAACCCGCAACATGTGGGCTAAGAACGACTTGATTTAATTGAAACAAGGTTTCGTAAAGCATTGCTTCTTCTGGAGAATACGTCGCGGGTTTTTCATTTTCAAAAACATCCAAGCCCGCTGCTATTACTTTTCCTTCGTTCAACATTTCAAGCAAATCTTCTAGTTGAACTACTTTTCCTCTAGAAGTATTAATTAAGACAATTGGTTTCTTAAACTTTTCAAAGAATGCTCGATTTGCGAGATAATGCGTTTCTTCTGTTAAAGGAAGATGTAAGCTTACAAAATCTGCTGTCTCGAAAATTTGAGCCATACTACTTTCCTTTACATGTGAAAAATTCGTTGCATAGTTTGTTTTATACTTGTCATAAGCTAAAACTTCTACACCTAAACTTTCCATTTTTTTTGCAAAGGTAGAACCTGTATGTCCAAACCCAATAATCCCTATTTTTTTTCCTTGAATCTCAAAACCTCTGTTGGCTTCTCTTCTCCAAATTTTATTTCGGACTTCTTGATTTGATCGACAAAGATGATTGCTCAATGACAACAACATACCTAAGGCATGTTCTGCAACTGCATTACAATTCCCTTCAGGAGAATTTAACACATCTATGCCTTTTTCGGCCGCATAATTTAAATCAATTATTTCAAGTCCTGAACCTAGACGACCTATAAACCAAAGTTTATGACTCGCATCTATCATTGATTGATCTACCAAGATTTTACTATTGATAATCAATCCGCGATATTGATGAATCACGGCCTTGACCATTCCAGGTTGTATTGATGGCTTATAATCACAAGCCAAACCAAGTTCTTGAAGTCCTTTGAGTAAGATAGGATGAACTTCATCTGTTATGAGTACTTTTCCTTTAAGATGCACTAAACAGGTTTTTTGGTGGATGTAAATTTAACAATTCTTAAAAAAAACTAAAATAGAAATCTAAACTTTAACAATTTTATTTTTTCCAACGCTTCATTTTTTTTAAAAAAAAAGATAAAAAGCTAAAGGGAAACAAGGTACACAGCCTGTTTTAGTTTTTTTTTCATAAAAAATATTTCTTAAAAAAATTAACCTTTTATTTTTCCTCTTCCACCTTTTTTGTTAAATCTATAAAATCATTTAGGCTCATTTGTTCTGGTCTTCGTGTCATCCAAATGCTTGAAGAATCAAAATTTTCAGGCAATAAGGGTTTTAATGAATTCCTCAACATTTTTCTCCGTTGGTTAAAAGCTGATTTTACAATCGCTTTAAACAAAGAAGGATTATAATCTTCTCTACATTCTTCTTTTCGACTTAATCGAATCACTGCAGATTGCACTTTGGGTGGAGGATTAAAACTTCCAGGTTTAACGGTAAAAAGCATTTCGGCATCATAATAAGCTTGAGTTAAAACACTCAATATTCCATAAGTCTTAGATCCTGGACCAGCCACAATTCTAGCGGCCACTTCTTTCTGGAACATCCCCACCATCTCAGGAATAAACGCCCGATGTTTAAGCAACTTAAATAAAATTTGTGAAGAAATATTATATGGAAAATTCCCTATCAGTCCAAACTGACCAGAAAATTCCTCTTGCAGGTTTACTTTTAAAAAATCCGCAAAAATAATATCTAAATCATCAAAATTTTCTTCTAGGTACGTCACCATATCTCGATCTGCCTCTACTACTTTCAATTGCAACGATCGCTGAATCAAAAACTGAGTTAAAATACCTTTCCCTGGTCCAACCTCTAACACCATATCATACCGCCCATTGGGCTGTAAATGATCTACTATCTTTTTTGCTAGTAAATCTGAGGTTAAAAAATGTTGGCCATATGATTTTTTTGCTTTCATGATCTTGCAAAGCTATTAAAGTAAGAACATATATTTTAATATGTTACCAAAATTAGTAAATCAACATCACAATCATATTATTTTTACATTTCACAACATGTGTGTTTCAAAGAACATAAAAGCCGTTCGCTTTGGGTTAAATCTCTTAATAAAAATGGGCTAATCCAAAGACAAATGTGCGAAGATGTCATTTTAGCGTGTGGAAATGTCATTTCATTTAGGGAAGTAAATTCATAAAAAAGCAAAGACAAATATCTGAATTCTTAATTATTGTTATCTTTGGCAAATTATACCAAATTTGATTTTCCATTTTTGGAATAATGTATTTAATTACACCCAAACTTAATAACTTAACCGCGCCCATTTCTTAATGCTATTATTTCTTTCAAAAAATTTAACATGAGCGTACCAATTTCATCAATAAAAAAAATAAAGCCTTCTGATCATGTCGTTTATTTAGCGGATATCAATCATTTAGATTGGTTAGCAAACGAATTTTCAAAAGAAGAACAAGATTTCATAAAAAAGCTAGCAGACAGTGATACTCCGCATGTAATTTTGCCTCGCGCTGGACACACTGTTGCGGTACAATTTCTCAAACATTTTGAAGAGGAATCAAAAGATCGAGAAAAAGCAAGAAAGGAAGGAAATGAATTTCTTGATTCTTTGAAAAAACATCAGATCAGTCAAATTGTAGTGGTCAACAAATCTCCTTGTAATAGAAGCATTGACTTTGTAGAAGGGCTTGCTTTAGGAAATTACCAATTTCTTAAATATTATAAAGATGCCAAAAAGAAAAAATCGCCACTTAGAAAAATTGCGATTTCCTCTGATAGTGCGACCCCTACACAAATAAGACATTTAAATATTGCAGTAGAATCTACTTGCATTGCTAGAGATCTTATTAATGAACCACTTTCTTTCCTTACTGCGGTTCAACTAAGTAAACAAATTAAGTCTTTGGGTAAAAAGGCAGGTTTCAAAGTAGAAGTTTTTGACAAGAAAAAAATTCAAAGCCTAAAAATGGGCGGATTACTTGCCGTAAACTTAGGTAGTTTTGATCCTCCAACCTTTAGTATTATGGAGTGGAAACCAGCTAAAGCCAAAAATAAAAAACCGGTAGTACTTGTAGGAAAAGGTGTCGTTTATGATACCGGAGGATTAAGTTTAAAACCTACTGCTCATTCTATGGATTTTATGAAATCCGATATGGGCGGTGCCGCGGTAGTTATTGGTACCATGCATGCCATCGCAAAAGCAAAATTGCCTATTCATGTGATTGCTTTAGTCCCAGCAACAGACAACCGACCAGGAAATCGGGCTTATGTGCCTGGTGATGTGATCAAAATGTTTAGTGGTTCTACTGTTGAAGTTTTAAATACCGATGCCGAAGGAAGAATGCTTTTAGCCGATGCTTTACATTTTGCTAAAAAATTAAACCCCGAATTGGTAATGGACTTTGCTACCCTTACAGGAGCCGCTGCAAGATCAGTTGGTGGAACAGGAATTGTTTGTATGGGGAATGCAGATGAAAAGATAAAGACAAAAGTAAAAGATAGTGGTTATCGAGTATATGAACGCCTAGTAGAATTTCCAATGTGGGAAGAATATGGCGAAATGCTAAAATCAGATATTGCCGATCTTAAAAACATTGGTGGTCCATATGCAGGAGCGATTACCGCTGGAAAATTCTTAGAACATTTTACCGATTACCCTTGGATGCATTTTGATATTGCAGGTTCTGCTTATTATCATCAAAGTGATTCTTATCGAGGGAAAAACGGTACAGGCGTTGGGGTACGTTTAATGTTTGACTTTTTGAAAAACTATTAATAAACAAACATGCGAAAACCAAAAATAGGAATTAGTATTGGAGACGTCAATGGGATTGGTCTAGAGGTTATTCTGAAAGCATTAAATGATCCTCGTGTTCTTAACATGTGTACTCCAATCATTTATGGAGCCTCAAAAGTCGTTTCTTATCATAAAAATGTGGCCGAATTAGAAAGCATTAACTTTCATAATATTAATAGCCCTGATCGAGCAAAAAAAGAAAGTATTAATGTCTTAAATTGCTGGAATGAAAACATTAACATTACGATTGGTGTAATCAATGAAGTAGGAGGCAAATACGCAAAAATATCTTTAGAAGCTGCCACACAAGACTTAAAGTCAGGAACAATTGACGCATTAGTCACTGCGCCTATTCATAAAAAATCTATGCAGCTTGCAGGTTTTGAACATACTGGACATACCGAATATCTTACACAAGAACTTGGACAAGGTCAAAGCCTTATGCTTATGGTCAATGATCAACTTCGGATTGGGTTAGTGACTAATCACTTACCCATCCGTGAAGTAGCAGAAGCGGTTACGATGGAGTTGATTGAGAAAAAAATTGAAGTTATGCACAAATCACTTCGACGCGACTTTGGTATTGACCGACCTAAGATTGCGGTGCTTGCGCTTAATCCACATGCTGGTGATGAAGGTTTGATTGGAAGTGAGGAAATAGATATTATTGTACCTGCCATCAAAAATGCAAAAAGAAAAGGAATGTTGGCCATGGGTCCCTACCCTGCCGACGGATTTTTTGGTGCAGGTAAACATACAAAAGTAGATGGTATTTTGGCCATGTATCATGATCAAGGATTGGTTCCTTTTAAAGCCTTATCTTTTGGTGCTGGGGTTAATTTTACCGCAGGCTTAAAGTCAGTTCGAACTTCTCCAGATCACGGTACTGCTCATGATATTGCGGGTACAAACCAAGCCAATCCTTCTTCTTTTAGAGCGGCTTTATTTCTTGCTATTGATACTGTTAGAAATCGTTTTGAGTTTGACGACAGGACTAAGAACCCTATAAGAAAATCATCAAATAATTCATCGAAAGAAGATGAAATTCTTCAAGATGAAGATCAAAAATAACAAAAGCCTCGAAGATAATTCTTCGAGGCTTTTTATTTTTAGTTCAATGCGTTATTAGAAGCAATATGTATTTGCTGCTATTAATTTTTTAGCAACTGCTCGACGTCCATTCTTGACATTTACAGGCTTGTATTTTGCAAATCGATCAACCACAGGCAACCATTGATTTACTTCTTCTTCCGATCCAAAAGAGCATAAGGCTTCTTCAAGGTTTTTGCGAATTCGACTCGATGCATCAAAGAAATATACTTCCATGATGTTTCGTTCTACACTCCAATCCAATCCTTTAGCTTCCATTTTTTGCAAGCGCATCATTACCGATTCAGCATTGTAAATATCAATTAAGATGTCGGCTAAATTCATTAATATTTCTTGATCTTGTCTCATATTGACTTGACCATTTTCTTGTCCTTTCATCAATAAACCTAAAGCAAAAAACAAATTTGTTTTCCAGTTATTGACCGTATTTAATTCTTTAGCAAAAGGGCCATCTACTCCATTTGTTGTTGGACCAGATTGTACTTTTTTCATTGCTGCTCCAATCGCTGTTTGTAGATCTAAATGCCCTGCCATTCCACGCTTAATCAACATATTCATAATAAGAATTCGATTGATTTCATTGGTTCCTTCATAGATTCTTGCAATCCGACTATCTCTATACATTCTAGCCGCTGCAAACTCTTCTGAGAATCCGTATCCTCCATGTATTTGAACGGTTTCATCTACGATATAATCCATGGCATCCGAACCATATACTTTTACAATAGCACATTCTATGGCATACTCTTCTGCGGCTTCTAGCTTAGCCTCTGCCAATCCTAATCCAGTGGATTTAAAATCATCAATTTTATCTGCTATTTGCTGAGAGATTCGATAACTCGTAGATTCTAATGCATAACTTCGGATAACTTGCTCAGCTAATTTATATTGAATAGCTCCAAATTTTGAAATAGGCATTTTAAATGCGATACGCTCATTGGCATAATTTACAGCAATACTAATATTTGATTTACAAGCTCCAAGAGAAGCTACACCCAATTTAAATCTTCCTACATTCAATACATTAAAGGCAATGAGGTGACCTTTTCCGATTTCTCCTAAAAGATTTTCTACAGGGACTTTCATATTTTCAAAAAATACTTGTCGAGTAGAAGAACCTTTAATTCCCATCTTATCTTCTTCCGCACCAAGCGATAATCCTTCGTAGTCTTTCTCTACAATAAAACCCGTAAATTTATCTCCATCAATTTTAGCAAAAACAATAAATACATCGGCAAATCCTGCATTAGATATCCACATTTTTTGGCCATTCAATACATAGTGTTTACCATCTTCTGTAAGTTCTGCTTTTGATTTTGCAGCCAAGGCATCTGACCCTGAGCCTGGTTCCGTTAAGCAATAGCAAGCTTTTAATTCTCCAGTAATTAAACCTGGTAAATATTTTTGTTTTTGCTCTTCTGTTCCAAAATAAAGAATAGGTAACATTCCAATTCCTGTATGTGCGGCAAAGGTAGTAGTAAATGAACCTCCTCTTCCCATTTCTTCACAAATTAAGGTATTGGTATTCGTGTCCATATTCATACCGCCAAGTTCTTCTGGCATATGTGAACCTAAAAGTCCTAATTCTCCTGCTTTCTCTAAAATATCTCCCGCAATATCATTTTCTTGCTTTTCCACTTTTTGAATTTGATCAATAATTTCAGCTTGCACAAATTCTCTACAAGTGTTCTGGATCATCTCTTGATCCTCATTTTTTTCTTCAGGAATAAAAGTAGTTTCAGGATTGCCTGCTTCAAATAAAAATCCAGCACCTTTAGCTAGTTGATCTTGCTTGGTTATATTTTCCATAATAATAAAACGATATGATTTTGTAGCGTGTGTCACGTACTTTAGATAAGTTGCTTCCACTTCCGCTGTTTATAAAAAGATATTTGCATCAAAAATCATGCACATTTACTTAACGTACAAAAAGCATTTTGGTTGACTTCACTTCAGAAAATTGGAGTGGAATCTATACTTTATCTATTTTTGCAAATAAAGAATATATTTTTCTTCAAAATAATCTTCATCAAAGAAGTCGATTATGGGGTTGATTTCTATGAAATGTCTTTCAAACTGTTCAATTTCGGCTTCCACATTTCCTCCTTTAAGTGCAATTAAGCCATTGGGTAAGGCATTTTTTTGCTTCATAGAAATGAGTCGTTCTGACCAAAGCCACAATTTTTCCATTGGAGCAACGGCTCTTGCCATCACAAAATCGACTTTATGACCAAAGTCTTCGGCGCGTTTATGTTGGACAGATACATTTTTCAAACCCAAGGCGTCTACCACGGCTTGAACCACTTTTAGTTTTTTATTGGTACCATCAATGAGGTGAAACCGAACATCAGGAAAATAAATAGCTAAAGGAATACCAGGAAATCCACCTCCTGTTCCTAAATCAATAATTTCTGTTCCAGGTTTAAATTGAACTAATTTGGCAATAGACAAGGAATGGAGCACATGATGAAGATAAAGATTATCAATATCCTTTCTTGAGATCACATTAATTTGGCTGTTCCATTCTTTGTATAAGCCTTCCAATTGCGCGAACTGTTGCAATTGCAATGCAGTTAAGTTCGGAAAATAAGTTGAGATTAATTCCACAGTATCCATTTAGTAGCGCAAAGATAGCATTTATCTTTGATAAAATTGTGGTGGAATTTTATATACGTATAATGAAGAGGAATTAAATTTTCCCCATTGCCCGTTTAGGTTCTAACAAAGAGAATAATAATTCTTTTGCTCGGAAAAGCTGGGCTTTCACCGTACCTAAAGGAATACCCAATTCTTTTGCAATTTGATCATATGTCAACTCCTCAAAATAGCGAAGTTCGATCATCAATCGGTATTTATAACTGAGCTGTCCTAGAACATTTCTCATCATTTTCAGACGCTGTGTACGGATGTATTTTTGCTCAGGATCTAAGGTATTCGATTTTAAATTATTCGAATAATTTTGTTTCCCATCAGGAGTTAAAGTCTCATCAATAGATAAGAGGTTTAATCGCTTTTTTCGAATATGATCGATACAATTATTGATCGCAATTTTAAACAACCAAGTACTAAATGCGTACTTCGGTGCGTAAGATTCTAATTTTCTAAAGGCTTTTCCAAAAGCTTCTAATGTTAAATCATCGGCATCTTCCCGATTATGAACCATTTTTAGCATCATATGGTAGATGGAATCTCGATAACGAGTCATCAATAAAGCATAAGCTTTTTGATCTCCATAATTGGTGGCGCGTTGTACTAAGTCGTAATCTTCGAGGGCTCTTTGAGATAAGTTTTTGTTTACTTCCATGATGTTGTCTTTGGAAAAAATAAGGCTGCTGAAAAAATAAAATAAAAGAAAAAGATCATCAAATCAAATAAGGGTATCCAGATTAATAATTTTTCTTCTTTAAATTGTTTAAGCAATTCCTTGTAGGTTATTTGTAAGATTAATAATCGAATTATATAAATAGAAATAATCCATATGCATAAGCGAATATCAATGACTACTAACGTAAAAAATAACGCATAATACAAAAAGTGTGACATTGAAACAATAGATAATAAAACCTTACTCTCCATAGAATAGTGGTTTCCAGCAGAAAAGTGTCTCGTTTTTTGTGTGTAATAATCTTTGAAATTTTCTTTCGGATTACTAAAAATAAAGGCTTTTTCTTGAAACAATACCTTCGTATTCTTATTTGTTGCTACTTCATTGATAAATAAATCATCATCTCCCGAGGCAATGTGACGGTGTTTTTCAAAACCTCCTACCTCAAAAAACAATCGTTTGGCATACATCAAATTTCGACCAACACCCATATAAGGCTTTCCCCATAAGGCAAATGTTCCATATTGAATAGCAGTATAAATTGCTTCAAATCGAATCCATTTATTTAAACTTCCCTGTTGTGTTTGATATGGTCCAAATCCCAACACAATTTCTTTCTCCTCACTTAAAGCCGATTGCATCGTTCGAATCCATTGATCCGATTCAGGTTTACAATCTGCATCTGTTAATAATACATAAGGATACTGAGCAGCTTCTATACCTATAGACAGTGGAAACTTCTTCCCAGGTTGCATCCCTTTCTCTTTTCCTATCGAAAAAAATCTAAAATTGTCGTATATATTTAAAAATTGGGATAAAACCGCCTCTGTTTCATCCGTAGAATAATCATTGACTACAATAACTTCAAAATGGGGATAATCTTGATTTAAAATAAAAGGTAGGTGTTTTTTTAAGTTTTCCGCTTCATTTTTTGCACAAATAATTACAGATACAAATTTAGATGCCCTTTCTATCTCCGTAGGTTTTTGGTTCAAGTAATGACGAAGACGCCCTACAAATAATAACCAAAAGATTACTTGTATAACACTCACTCCTACAAAAATCATGAATAAGATATTAAACATAGACTAAAGGTAATCTTTCTTTACGAAGTTGTTTAAAAAGTTATTTGAATCTTCGTCAATCGTTCTTTAACTTTGTCGCTTATGAAATTTACATTACAAGCAGAAGATCCTAGTTCAAGAGCTAGAGCGGGGAAAATGGAATTAGCGCATGGAGTTGTTGAAACACCTATTTTTATGCCTGTGGGCACAGCGGCTACAGTTAAAGGCGTCCATCAACATGAATTGGATGAGGTGATTAAAGCACAAATTATCTTGGGCAATACCTATCATCTTTATTTACGTCCAGGAACAGAGGTCATTGAAAAAGCCGGCGGTCTTCATAAATTTAATTCATGGAATAAACCCATGTTGACGGATAGTGGAGGATATCAAGTGTATTCATTGAGTGGTCGTAGAAAGATAAAAGAAGAGGGCGTCACTTTTCAATCTCACATTGATGGAAGCAGACATACCTTTACGCCTGAAAATGTAATGGATATTCAACGGCAAATTGGAGCAGACATTATCATGGCTTTTGATGAATGTACGCCTTATCCTTGCGACTATCGTTATGCGAAACGATCTTTAGCGATGACTCATCGTTGGTTAAAACGCTGTTGTGATCATTTTGATTCTACCGAACCTATACATGGCTACAAACAAAGTTTATTCCCTATTGTCCAAGGAAGTACCTACAAAGACTTAAGAGAAGAATCTGCACGTACAGTGATTGAACATGATCGCGAAGGTTATGCTATTGGAGGTTTATCTGTTGGTGAACCTCACGATAAAATGTATGAAACCACCGATTGGGTTTGTAGCATTTTACCCAAAGACAAGCCGCGTTATTTAATGGGTGTTGGAACACCTACAAATCTATTAGAATGTATTGCTTTGGGTATTGATATGTTTGATTGTGTATTGCCTACGCGAAATGCTAGACATGGCTTACTCTATACTTCTGAAGGCGAAATCAATATTAAAAACTTAAAGTGGAAGCAAGATTTTTCACCTATTGATCCCAATAGTACAAGTCCTGCAAGTCGTATACATAACAAAGCTTATTTACGCCATTTGATTAGTCGAAATGAAATGCTAGGCGCACAAATTTCTTCCTTACATAATTTAAGTTTTTTCCTTTGGTTAGTTGGCGAAGCTAGGAAACAAATTATCGATGGTACTTTTACTACATGGAAAACGCAAATGGTTGCTAAATTAACTCGTCGACTTTGATTTGTCTTCAGGATCAGGACTCATCAATTGATGTAAAAAATCTTTAATCATATCATCTAGATTACCTGATTCTTGAAGTTCCCCAATGAGTCCATACATGGCCGCGGATCGTTTGCCTCCTACTTTAGATTTTGAAGCCGCATATTCTTGAAATCGATCAAACAAATGTCCAGGAAGCATTCGTTGCAGCGTACGCACTGTTTTAATTTGGATATTTTTTCCAATTTTATTCAGACTAATTCGCTTTGCTTTCTTTAAGGCTTTTTTTAGATCTTCTATCAATAAGTCCGCGACTTTTTCATGGGCGGGATTGATAGAAAAATGCAAACTTGCAGGCATTTGTTGCCGATCAATTTGCCAACCTAACAAGCCCATTTCATCACCCAATTCATAAATATCTATCGTGTCTGAAACAATAGCAAATAAAGTAGATTCTGGATTAGTCAGCAGTTGAATGTCTTTCATCTCAGCTATTGCCGCTTGAATTTTCAAGGTTGTTTCCATACAAGATTTAGCTAAACGAAGGTAGCCTTCTTCTCCAATAAAATTTAAGGCGGCGTAGGCCGCAGCAATGGCTCCGCCAGGTCGAGTTCCAGTCATCGTTGGAGAAGCATAAATTCCGCCTGTCCATGCGGTATAAACATAGAATTGATGTTTTCGCAATGCGGCATTTTTATATAAAATAACCGATGCGCCTTTCGAAGCATACCCGTATTTATGCAAATCTGCAGAAATAGAAGTTACGCCTTCAACCGAAAAATCAAAGGGAGGGATATCATATTTTAGCTTTTGTAAAAAAGGCAACATAAAACCACCGATACAAGAATCTACATGAAAAAGTAAATCGTGCTTTTTTGCAATTTTCCCGATACGTCGTATCGGATCAACCACACCTTGTGGATAAGACGGAGCAGAGGCTACCACCATCACCGTATTGGGTGTAATTGCCTTTTCCACTTCATTAGGAACCGCTCTAAAATCTTTACCCACAGGAACCAATACAAACTTTACCTCAAAATAATGCGCCGCTTTATAAAAGGCAGGATGCACCGTAGCAGGGAGAATAATTTCTGGTGGTCCTGTCAATTCTTTTTTCACTCTCCCCCACTCTCTAGCTGTTTTTACTGCCATCAAAATACTTTCTGTTCCTCCAGTGGTTAAACTTCCAGTAACCTTTTCATCTCCTCCTAGCATATCAGCAGACATAGAGATAATATCATTTTCCATTTTTCGAAGACTAGGAAAAGCGGTAGGGTTTAACGCATTTTCAGAAAAAAAACGCAAATATGCTTCTTTGACTACAGATAAAATTTCTTCGCCTGGATAATAGACGTAGGCAAAATTTCTTCCATTTTTCCAATCTAAATCTTCTTTACTAATTTCATCTAAATGTGCAAAGAGTGTGGTTTTATCTATGCCTTGCGTTGGTATTTTTTTCATGTTTACAAAATAAACAAAAAAGCGAATTTATGAAAACGAAGAAAAATGCCTTTTATCTATTTCATAATTATTTCCTAATCTTTGTTAAAAGATTTACTTTGTTTTATTCAGGTTGTATCTTAGCAGTTGATTATGATGTTGATAAAAAAAATTGATTGGTATATCATTCGTAAATATTTGGCTGCATTTTTCTTTGTAGCCCTATTATTTTCTTTGATTGCAGTCGTCATTGATTTTAGTGAAAAAATTGACGATTACCTGGAAGATGATATTCCTGCCAAAGCATTTATTTTTGATTATTACTTCAATTACATTCCCTACATCAATGGGTTGCTTTGGCCAGTATATGCCATTTTAACCGTCATCTTTTTTACTTCTCGAATGGCCTATGATTCAGAAATCATATCGATTTTTAGTTCAGGAACTAGTTTTTATCGGTTGATGTGGCCTTATTTTTTAAGTGCATTAGTCATTGGTGGAATGCATTATATTGGAAATCATTATGTCATTCCCAACGCCAATAAAACAAGGGTTAAATTCGAGAATACCTATATTTGGAAAAACAATTTTGAAGGTTCTACAAAGAACATGCATATTTTTCTTTCTAAGGACACCAAAATGTACATTCGTCGGTATAGCATTCAGGACAGTTTAGGTTATGATATGACCTTAGAACAATTTGATAAGAACAAACTCAAATCCAAACTTTTTGCGAATCGGATGGAATGGTTGAGTAAAGAGAAAAAATGGCAATTAAAAAATTATTGGATTCGAGAATTTAGAGGTAAACGGGAATTTCTGACCCAAGGAAAATCAATCGACACCCTGCTCCAAATCACTCCTTACGATCTCGAACGAAGAGATAATCTAAAAGAGACGATGACCACCAACGAACTCATTACATTTATAGATGGGGAACGGAGTCGTGGAGCCACCAATTTTAAAATGTTTGAAGTAGAACGTTACCGGCGGACAGCCGACCCTTTTACCATTTTTATTCTCACCTTTATAGGTATGGCCATAGCCGCTAGAAAAGTACGAGGGGGCATGGGTTTACATTTAGCTTTAGGAGCGGGTTTAAGTGGAGGTTTTGTATTTCTTTCTAAGTTTTCTACGACTTTTTCCACCAAGGGCAATTTACCGCCTGAAATTGGAGTTTGGATACCCAATATCATCTTTTCGGTGGTGATTATTTTCTTGATTTGGCGGGCGCAGAAGTAAGCAATTTATTTCTTATAAAAGATTAAATTCGATTATCATATTTTAATTCTAAGCCAACAAAAAGTCTTTTGCTTGGTTCGCCAAAGCTGGCCAATCTGCCTGATAATCGTTAGGTATTTGAATCCAATCTTTCATCGCTTTCCCTTTTCCTGAAGGGTCCCAATTTTGGGCATTTTCATACTTTGCCAATAGAAAAGAAATTTCTTCTCTTCCTATTTTAAAAACCATTTCATCTTGAAAGAAAGCGACAAAAGCTTTTTTATTTATTTTTCCACAAGGTTTTCCAAATAGGTTTCCTAGTTCCGCTCCAACAATAGATAATACTAAAGATTCAAAATCTTGATGGTTTTTAGTCATTTTATATTTTTAACGATTAATGAATTGGAATCCAAATTTCACTTTCTGAATCGGGATCATTTCGTTTATATTTTTCTCCCA